>NZ_JBFUEP010000037.1:0-45385 GCF_056403895.1 Pedococcus sp. P2_E5 | reverse complement strand
CCACCGAGCCCACCGAGCCCACCGAGCCCACCGAGCAGACCGAGCCCAGCGCGGCGGAGCAACTCACGGCGACGACCCAGTCCACGGCGGTGACGACCACCCAGCCCACGGCAACGCCGGACCAACCTGTTGACGAGACACGGCGGACCGCGGTCGGCGAGACGGTGGACCCTGACAATGACGACGAGCTGGTGACGGTGGCCGGGCTCGGGATGCCCGGCACCACTCAGGTGCGGAAGTCGTGGCTCGAGACCCTCGGGGAGACCGCCGACCATGATCCCGGTGCCACGCGCGACAGCGCGGCGGGCAGCGAAGTGACAGTGCGCCACGACGTGGTCGCCTGCGACAACGAGACCGGTGCCTTGCTGTCCGTGACGACCGACCCCGACATGACCAGCCCAGAGAAGCCGGGTCGTCGACCAGTCACCGAGTCGAAGGCCTACCGACCACCCGCGGCACTGATCGACCTGGTCAAGGCCCGCGACGGGCGATGCCGTTTCCCCGGCTGCACCGTCAACGCACGGTTCTGCGACCTGGACCACGTCCGACCATGGCCTCTCGGGCAGACCCATGCGGCGAACCTGATGTGCCTGTGCCGCCGACACCACCGCATCAAGCAGACCGTGCGGTGGCGGGTCCGCATCGAGCCTGACGCCACCGTCACCTGGACCGACCCGACCGGCAGGGTGCGCACCACCCTGCCCCAGGACTTCCTGCAACGCCGAGACAACGAGCCGGTGCGTCGAGTCACCCTGCCTGCGGCCGTCGCGGGGCCCGAGCATGCGGGACCCGAGCATGCGGGACCCGAGCATCCGAGACCCGAACGCGCGGGACCCGAACCCGCAGGACCCGAACCCGTGGCTTCGGCGCCACGGGACGAACCCGGCGTGCTCTGGTCGGCCTGGGAGGAGGAGCTCGCCCACGAGCTGGCCCGGGCGGAACGCCACGCCGACAGACGGCGGGTCGACCCCCGGCGCGCCGAGGAGCGCGCCGCGCCACCTCGGCGAAGTGCCGGGCGAACTGCCGGGCGAACTGTCGGGCAAACTGTCGGGCGACCGGTCGTGCTGAGCGCCGAGCTGACCGCTGGACTCGATGACTACACGCTCGACCCCGCCTTCGCGGCAGCCTGTCCGGGTCGGAGGTTGCGCCGACGCACCAGTGGCGAGGGCGATCCACCGTTTTGAGCGGATAGCGTGACGGCCATGGCATCGGACCCGCCCTCCTTGCGATCACGACTGTCCCGGCTCTGGCGGCGAGCGTCCACGCCTGCCCATGACGCCCGGACCCCTACCCGCGACCCGCAGAGTCCAGCGCGTGACAACAGGACTCCCCCACCGGGTGCCACGCACCAGCACGAAGCCACCGCCTATCCGGGCGACTTCACCGGCACGCCAACCCTCGACTACGCTCCCAGGCCCGACGGCGAGCCCGACCCGGGCGAGATCGTCTGGACCTGGGTGCCGTACGAGGAGGACCACCGGCAGGGCAAGGACCGACCGGTGCTCGTCATCGGTCGCGACGGTGCGTGGCTGCTGGCTCTCATGCTGACCAGCAAGGACCACGACCGTGACCACGAGCAGGAAGCCCGACACGGTCGGCACTGGCAGGACATCGGACCAGGCGCCTGGGACCGCCAAGGGCGTCCCAGCGAGGTCCGCGTGGACCGGATCCTGCGCGTGGATCCTTCCGCGGTGCGTCGGGAGGGCGCGGTGCTCGACCGCGAGCGCTTCGACCAGGTGGCCGCGGCCGTCCGCGCTGCGAGCTGAACTCGGCCCCGCGGCATGCCCGTGGCCGCGCCCCACGAGGGGTGCCAAGGCACGACAGCGTCGACGAGGACAACGCGAAGGGCCGGTCACCCGCAGGTGACCGGCCCTTCGTGAGATGTGCAGTGGAAGGCGACTCGCGTCAGAGCGAGGTGACCTTCTTCGCCATGGCCGACTTCTTGTTGGCGGCCTGGTTGGCGTGGATGACACCCTTGCTCGCGGCCTTGTCGAGCTTCTTGCTCGCGGTCGCGAGGGCGTCGTTCGCCGCACTGGCGTCGCCGGAGTCGACGGCTGCCTGGAACTTGCGGATCCAGGTCTTGAGCTCGCTCTTGACGGCCTTGTTGCGCTCGGTCGCCGTGCGGTTCGTCTTGATCCGCTTGAGCTGGGACTTGATGTTTGCCACAGGTGTGTCTCTCTTGGTTGGTCGGTGGTTGCCGTTAGAGGGCGGCAGAAGCCTCTCGGGACCAGGCTGGTGGGGCGCCTGTGGTTGAGAGGCTCTGGATGGTGCTGCATGCGCGCACGACCATGCGCGCACGCGATGGGCAAATCTACCAGCGAGGTGCCCACTCCCCCAAAACGTGGGTATCCCGCGTGCTCAGCGGCCGCTGCGGGCGCGCGTGATCGTGAGGACGGCACGCTCGACGGCGTAGACCGGGTCGCGACCACCGCCCTTGACCTCGAAGTCGGCGTTCGCAACTGCCTGGATCGCCTCGGCAAGCCCCTCGGGCCCCCATCCGGACAGCCCGCGGCGTGCCTTGTCCACCTGCCACGGGGCCATGCCGAGGTCGCGCGCCACGTCGGCCGAGCGTCCCCGACCGGCCGCGCCCACCTTGACGAGCTGGCGCAGCTGCTGGGCGAGCACGGCGACGATCGGGACCGGGTCGACACCGGTGGCGATGGCGTGGCGCAGCAACCGGAGCGCCTCGCCGGCATTTCCCGCGAYCGCCGCGTCGGCCACCTTGAAGCCGGTCGCCTCGACCTTGCCCCCGTGGTACTTGGCGACGAGGTCCTCGTCGATGGTGCCCGTGGTGTCGGCGACGAGCTGCTGGYAGGCGGAGGCGAGCTCGCGCACGTCCTTCCCGATCGCCTCGATCAGTGCGCGCACGGCATCGGGGGTGGCCCGGCGGCCGGCTCGGCGGAACTCGTGCATGGCGAAGTCGGTCTTGTCGCGATCGGTCTTGAAGGCCGGAGCCTCGAGAACCCGCGCCTGCGACTTCTTGAGGGTGTCAAGGACCTTCTTGCCGCGCTGGCCCGACTTGTGGGTGACGACCAGGGTCACGTCGGGGTCCGGGGCGGCCAGGAAGGCGAGCAGGTCTTCCTGCAGCTCGTCCGGAGCCTCGTCGAGGTCGGCGACGACGATGCACTTCTCGCCCCCGAAGAGGGACGGGCTGGCGTGCATGCCGAGCGCGCCGGCCTCGTAGGTCTCGGCCGCCAGCCGGATGACCTCGAGGTCTGGGGCCGACGCTCGGAGCTCGTCGAGCGTGGTGCTGAGCGCGCGGTCGGCGATGACGGCCTCGGGTCCGCTGATGAGGACGAGAGGGGGCACGGTGCGCGTCGCGGTGGCGGTCACGGGCCCAGCCTCCCATGAGCCGGGGACAGTCTCAGCCGCCCGGGCAGTAGGCGTCGCCAGGTGTGAGCTCCGGATGGATCGGGCCCTCCCTGTCGCTCACCGAGCCGCCACCACTGCGCCCTGCGCGCACGGCGATGACCTCGGCGAGGATCGCCACGGCGATCTCTCCCGGGGCGTTGGCGCCGATGTCGAGCCCGATGGGGGCGTGCACCGTCGCCAGCGCCTCCTGCGTGACCCCGTGATCCAGCAACCAGGTGCGCCGGCGTTCCTGGGTGCGCCGCGACCCCATCCCCCCGATGTATGCCGTGCCAGCCTCCAGTGCCGCGGCGATCGCCGGGGCGTCCACGCCGTCGTGGTGACTCGTCACGACCAGGGCGTCGACGGCTTCGGGGACTGAGGGGTCGTCGGTCGACACCGTGACCGACCAGCCGAGCGGCGTGGAGAGGGCGACGAGCGCCTCGGCCACGGGGCCTTCACCGACGACGTGCAGCGCGCAGGGATCCGCCATGCGGCCAGTATCGTCCGCTGCCCGTTGCCGCGCTAACGGACCAGCGCTGCCCGGCGGCGGGCCCGAACCCGGCGGGCGAGCACGACCACGCCGAGGCCGACCAGGAGCAGGCCGACCACGAGCTCGCGCCACCACCACGTCCACCAGCCGCCGCTGGTCCCCCACGCCGTCCACGCAGGTTCGCCGGCCAGGGCATCCTCAGCCCACAGGATGCACTGCGCCCCGATCGCCGGGTCGGTTGTCGCCACCACCCGCCCGCCGTCGATCTGTGGGACGACCAGGGCGGTGCTTCCCCGCCAGTCGGCGTTGGCAGCAGCGCCCGCGCTCGTGAGTACCGGCCCACAGGCAGCATTGGCGCTGTCGCCACCCATGGCGACCGTGCTCTCGACGGCCCCCGTGTCCGGGTCCACCAGGCCGATCCGGGTCCCGTCCGACTCGACGGTCTCGTAGACGAGGCGTTGGGCGATCCGCGACCAGCGAAAGGTCCACTGGCTCGCCCGGGAGGCGTCGATGTGGGAAGGGCTGATCTGTGCGCCCAGTTCGACGTGGCGAGCGTCCACGTCGTACGTCCACAGCGTCAGGGGGGCCTCGGCCGTCACACCGACGAGCGTGTGGTTGTCCCGCCACCCTGCGATCCGAGCCGATTCCACGCCCGGCAGTGGAGTCTCGGAGCCATCGATCCCGAGCAGCACGGCCCCACCGTCGCCGTACGAACCAGCCGCCAGCGCCAGGTGCGAGCCGTCGGGCGAGAACCACGAGGGAGTCTGACCACTGGTCCACCACGGGCCACCGGGCTGCGAGCCGTCCACGAGGGCGTTGTCCGTGATGTCGCCGAACTCCACCCGCCGGCCTGTCACGAGGTTGTGCAGCACGTACGGACCATTCGGCGCCGAGAGGTAGCCCACGACGCTTCCGTCATCCGACACCGAGGGAAAGGAGTCGTTTCGAGCCGGGTCGGCTGGGAGTCGACGTAGACCACCCCCAGGCATGACTGCCAACCACTCGGTGTGTCCGGAATCCTGGTCCACAGACTGCACGAGTCCGGCGACCGGGCCCGGTCGGTCGCCGAGCCCAGGAGTCCACCACTGGTGGCCGATGCGCTGCGGATGGCCGCGTACGCCTTCTCCGTCTCCCCCCGCGGGGACGACGGTCAACCCGCCGGACGGAGCAAGGACCAGGGCCACCATCAGCACTGCGACCAGGGCTCCCCCGCCGGCCGCCACCCGGCGTCGGAGCCGACGACGGGCCCCAGCCCGCCACAGCCCTTCTGGCGCGGGCGTGACGGCACCGACCTCGAGCTCGTCGGCGACCGCCCCCATTCGTTCGCACAGTCGAGTGGTCACTGCAGTTCCTTTCCGACCGGCGTGAACTCGCGCACGACATCAGGCGCCAGCTCACGCATCCGGGCCAGCGCGTGCCGCGCCTGCGACTTGACCGTGTTGGGCGAGCACCCGAGCACCCGCGCTGTCTCGACCTCGGTGCGGTCCTCCAGGTAGCGGAGCACCAACACCGCCCGTTGGCGCGCGGTCAGCGCAGCGAGCGCCTGCCGCAGCAACAGCCGGTCGAGCGCCTCCCCCACCAGATCAACAGGTATGCCGCGCGGCTCGCCCAGCTGCTCGGTCACCGTCTCGGGTCGCACCCGTCGCCGACGCCACGAGTCAACGGCCAGCCGGTAGAGCACCGTGCGCGCGTAAGGCATCGGGTCATCACCCCCGCTGGTGAGGCGCGGCCAGCGGTCGGCGACCCGGGTCAACGTCTCCTGGACGAGGTCCTCACCCGCGTGCGTGTCGTTCGTCAGCAGGACTGCCGAGCGCAGCAGCGGACGCCACGCTGCCCGGACGAACGTGTCGAAGTCCTGCACTCCGCCCCCTCCCGGCCTCCTGGCCCCGTGCCCCCACACTCATACACGCACCAGACACCACGGACGGGTGGAACCGGTGAACTGGAGCTGCCCGGCGCAGGAGGACGAGGTTTGGTCCGGCTACTCGAACGCGAGGGTGGCAGCGCCGGTCGCCTCGAGGCCGAGGCCCTTGAGACGGGCCGCGACGACGTCGGCCGGCAGCTCGAGGCTCTCGGCGAGCTCGTCGACCGACAGTCCCAGCTCGACGCCGTCGCGCAGCTCCTCGTCGGACTCGGCCGTCCAGGCGTGGCCGCCCGTCACCGCGGTGCGCGTCGACTCGGCGGGTGGCGGGGAGTCGGCCACGGGTCGGGGATGCTCGGCCACGTCCTCCCCCGTCGCGCCCATCGACGTTCCGACCAGTGCGCCGGTGATGCCCCGCAGGGCGGGCTCGTGCACCTGAACTGGCGGAGCCGCCGTCTCGTCGAGCCGCCTGAGCGCGGCGAGGACCCGCTCGCGGTCGGTGGTCGGCCAGAACGGAGGCAGCGAACGCTGGAGGAAGCCGGCATACCTCGCCGTCATCATGCGGGAGTCGAGGAAGGCGACCACCCCGCGGTCGTCGGCGCGGCGGATGAGCCGCCCCGCGCCCTGCGACAGTCGCAGCGCGGCGTGGGTCGCGGAGACGGCCATGAAGCCGTTGCCCCCCATCCGGGCGATGGCCTGTGAACGCGCCGACGAGAGGGGGTCGTCGGGGCGCGGGAACGGGATCCGGTCGATGATGACCAGCTGGCAGGCCGAGCCGGGCACGTCGACGCCCTGCCAGAGGGTGAGGGTGCCGAACAGGCAGGTCTGCGGGTCTCGCGCGAACTGCCGCACCAGGGTGGTGATCTGGTCCTCGCCCTGGCAGAGGAAGCCGATGTCACCGTCGAACCTCTCGCGCATCGCCTCGGTGGCCTCCTTGGCCGCGCGCATCGAGGAGAACAGTCCGAGCGTCCGGCCCCCCGCAGCCCTGACCAGCGCCTCGATCTCGTCGAGGGTCTGCTCACTCAGGCCGTCGCGTCCCGGTGCCGGAAGGTGTTGCGCCACATAGGCGATCGCCTGCTGGGGATAGTCGAAGGGGCTGCCGACGTCGAGCCCACGCCACTCCGGAGCACCCTCGCCGCGCAGTCCCATCGTGCCCGCGACGGCATCGAACGTCCCACCCAGCTCGAGGGTCGCCGACGTCATCACCACGGTGCGGTCGCCAAAGACCTTGTCGCGCAACAGCATCGCCACGCTCATCGGCGCCACGCGCAGCACCGAACCGCGTCGCTGGTCACGACTCACCCACACGACGTCGAGGTCGCGCTGCTCGAGGACGCGAGACGAGTTCTCGAACATCTCGTCGATGGCGGCCTGCGCCACCTTGCGTGCGCCGTCGGGCTCGACACCCTTCTCCGGCTTGAGCTCGGACTGCACCTGCCTCGTCGTGTCCCTCACCCTCRCCAGGGCGAGCGACAGGGAGTCGGGTATGCCGTTGAGCTTGCCTTCGGGGAGCTGGTCGAGGACTCCCTGGAGGAAGACGGCCGCGTCGTCGACGGCCTCGGTCGACTCGGCCAGGCGTCCGGCCCGCTTGGCCGCGGCGCTGACCATGCTCGGTGTGATCTCGTCGGTAATCGTGGACGTGACCCGGTCGACCAGCTCGTGCGCCTCGTCGACGATGAGCAGGTCGTGCTCGGGCAGCATCTGACGGCCTTCGAAGGAGTCGATCGCCATGAACGAGTGGTTGGTGACGATGACGTCGCAGTCCTTGGCCGCGTCGCGCGAGCGCTCGACGAAGCAGTCGGCGAACGCCGGGCACTTGCTGCCCATGCACTCGTGGGCGCTGACCGACACCTGTCGCCACGCCCGTTCGCTCACCCCGGGCACCAGCTCGTCGCGGTCGCCGGACTCGGTCGTGTCGGCCCACTCGCGCAGGCGCACCACCTCCTGGCCCAGCCGCGAGGCCGCGCGGTCGACCTCGGCGACCTCGAACAGCCCTTCCTCGTCGTCGGGGAAGCCACCCTCGAGCTTGTGGGCGCACAGGTAGTTGCGGCGGCCCTTGACCAGGCCGTAGGTGGGTCGCTTCCCCAGCAGGGGGGCGATGGACTCGGCCAGCCGCGGCATGTCGCGGTCGACGATCTGGGCCTGCAGCGCGAGGGTCGCGGTGGCGACGACGGCCGGTTTGCCCGTCTTCTGCGCATGCATCACCGCGGGGATGAGGTAGGCGAGCGACTTGCCCGTGCCGGTGCCCGCCTGGACCAGGAGGTGCTCGTCCCTGGCCACGGCGTCCTCGACGGCGTGCGCCATCTCGACCTGACCGGGACGCTCGACCCCACCGACTCCCTGGACGGCGGCGTGCAGGAGGTCGTCGAGACTGGCCATTGGGTCAGCGTATGCCGTGCGACGGGCTCGTTCGTCGCCCGTCCCCACCCTGCGCCGCAGCCTGCCGTGAAGGCACAGCCGTGACCCCGGTGCCGATGGCGCCGGGGTCACGGTGGTGGGTTCCGGGTCAGGTCACCTCTCGTCCACCCAGGCGGGTGCCGGAACCCCGTTCCCCGTCAGGTTGTCGCACCCGACGAACTGGGTGTCCACGCGCTGGATGGCGCAGAAGTAGGTGACCGTCGGCTCGACGGGTGCCGGACCCGAGTCCTGCCGGGCCGAGGCCGGCAGGGTGCCGAGTGCGACGAGGAGGGCGGTGGCGGTGATCATGGGAAGGATTCGCCGGGTCTGCTGGATGGTGTTCACGGTGTGCTCCTGGTGCTGAGAGGTGTGTTGTGCTGACCTCTCCACGGTCCGACCGGGAGGCCCTGACCCACATCGGGTGCACCCCCTCAGAAGCACCGCCGAAACCCCTCAAGTAACGGGTGTCGGCCCGCCGGGCACAGGAACACACTGGGGACGTGCCCCCTGCGGACCCGCTCGCGAGCGACGGCTTCGTCGGCCGCTCCGGCGAGCTGGACGAGCTCGGCTCGGCCCTGGCATCGGCACGGGCGGGCCGCGGGCGTGCCGTGCTCGTCCTCGGTGATGCCGGGGTCGGCAAGACCCGGCTGGCGCAGCAGGCCTGCGTGCTGGCCGGGGACTTCCTCGTCCTCACGGGTGCCTGCCTGCCGCTGACCTCGATGAGCGTCCCCCTGCTGCCGTTGCGGACCGCAGTGGGTGGGCTTCCCGCCGAACAGCGGCCGGCCCTGCGGCGTGCTGCCGGCGTGGAGGCGGCGGAGGAGTTCGACCGGTGGCTCGACGACCGCTGCAGCCGGGGCCCGGTCGCCCTCGTGGTCGACGACCTGCAGTGGTCGGACCCCGCCACCCTCGACGTGCTGATGTGGGTCTTGGCAGGACTGACGACCCGCAGCCTGGCGCTCCTGGTGACGGTGCGCCGCGGGGAGGTCGGGCCCGGCCATCTGCTGCAGCGCTGGCTGGCCGACGTGCGGCGCCTGCCGGGATTCGTCGAGATGTCCCTGGGGCCCCTTGACCTCGAGGAGACCCGGGCCCAGCTGGCGGGCGTGCTGGGGGACGTCCCGCACGACGCCCTGGTGCGAGAGGTCTACAGCCGCACTGGCGGCAACTCCTACCTCAACCGACTGCTCGTCCAGGGCCTCTCCCCCACCGAGACGGCGCTCGGGCAGGGCCTCCCGACGGACCTGTCCTCAGCGGTGCTCCGCGCCTGGCACCGCCTCGACACCCCGGCTCGGGAACTCGCACGGGTCCTGGCCGTTCACGGACGGGTCGCTGGGGACGGCGCCCTGGACCGCGTGGCCGGCCTGGCCGGCGTGACCGACCTGCGCCCGGCACTGCGGGACTGCCTGGACGCCGACCTCCTCGAGGCCGACGGGAGAGGCGGCTACTGGTTCCACCACCCCCTCCAGGCAGAAGCCTTGGCGGGCAGTCTCGGCCGACTCGATCGGGAGCACCTCCACGCGGCCCTCGCCGAAGCCCTCGAGCACGACCTTGCCTCTGGGTCCTCCGTGTCCCCCGCACCCGCAGACCAGTCGACGCTCGAAACCCTCAGCCTCATCGCGGACCACCACCACCACGCCGGTCACGCCAGGGAGTCATACACCGTGGCTCTGCGCGCCGCTGACCTGGCCGAGGGCATCGGCGCGACGACCATGCAGGTCAGGCTGCTGAGGCGCGCGCTCGAGGTAAAGGAGCAGCTCGACGGCAGTGCGCCCGAACCGGCCGCCGCCCTGTGGGAGCGGATGCGCCGGGCGGCCGAGGCCGTCGGCGACTTCGAGGAGGAGCTCCACGCGGTCGAGGCCCTCCTGGGCGGGCTCGACGAGGTCCGCGAACCGCTCACCGTGGCCGAGCTCCTGGTGCGCCACCAGCACCTGCGGTTCATGACCGGTCGCGGCTTCCTCGACCCGTCCGAGCTCCGGCGGGCCGTGGAGCTCGCGCGAAGCGCGCCGGAGTCGTGGCAGCACGCGCTCGCCCTCGCCGAGCTGGCGCACGCGTCGCTGTGGGACGACGACCCCTCCTCCCCGCAGCTCGCCGCGGCTGCGCTGGAGCGCGCCCGGGACTGCGGCAACCCCCGCGCGCTGGCCTATGCCCTGGCGGCCAACGCGATGTTGGCGGTCTACGAAGATCGTCCGGAGGATGGGCAGCGGCTGGGGCACGAGGCTGTCAAGGCTGCTGTCGCGGCCCGGGACGGGTTTGCGTTCGTGCACGCGACGCTGTGGGAGGCCAACGCGGTCGACGGACCGATCAGCCCCGAGTGGAGGGCCGTGGTCGGTCGACGGAGGGCAGAGCTCGCCGAGCTCGGCATGCCGCACCCGGTGACGGCCTGGCTGGCCTGCAACGAGGCCTTCGGACACCTGCACGCCGGCGACGTGGACGCCTGCTCACGGCTGCTGCGCGTGGCCCTCGGGTCCACCCCGGGAACGCTCGCCGACGTCCAGACCCGGCTGAGTGCTGCATGGATGGCAGCCATCCAGGGCCGAACGCACGAGGCGGAAGGCCACCTGGCCCGCGCGGACGAGCTGTTCGCCGAGACGTCGACCTTCCTCGCCTTCGAGTTCGACGCCGTTCGGGCCATGGTGCTCCTGTCGGGTGGGCACCTCCGCGGTGCGCTCGAGGCGGCCTTGACCGGCACGGCAACGCCGGGTGCACCGCCCACCATGTGCGAGTGGCTGCTGCCCCTCGCCGCCCGTGCCCTCGCCGACCTGGTGCAGCAGGCACGCGACACGGGTGTCGACCCGAGGCCGTGCCTCGACGAGCTCGATGAGCTCACGGCCCGCTTTCCGGACACCATCGCCGACGTCGGAGGGACGACTCCCTTCTACCAGCGCCAGCTCGCCGGCCTCGGGGCGATGTACCACGCGGAGGTTGCCCGTGGTCGTCAGGCCGCCGACCAGCACCTCCTGTGGGAGCAGGCGTCGAACGCTCTGCACGAGATGCTCCCCTGGGAGGAGTGCTACTCGTTGTGGCGGCAGGCGGAGTCGTTGTTGCTCACAGGCCACGCGCATCGCGATGACGGTGTCGACGCCCTGCGACGGTCGTACGCCTTGGCGCGAGGACTGGGAGCGCTGCCCATCACGGACGAGCTCGAGGCGCTGGCCAGGGGCGCCCACGTCAGGCTCGGCGACCCGGCGACCAGCGGACCGCCACCCTTGGAGACACACCAGGTCGGACTCACGGCGCGTGAGACCGAGATCCTCGGACACATCGTGGCCGGTCGCACGTACGGCGAGATCGCCAGGGCCCTCGTGGTCAGCGAGAAGACCGTCAGCTCGCACGTCAGCCACCTGCTGAGCAAGACGGGGTGCGCGAACCGCGTCGACCTCGCCCGCTGGGCGACCCGGCGCCAGCCCACCGACGACGCGCCTGCCTAGATCCACCCCGGCGGCGTGGCGGCTGGGGCCACCGCGCCCTGCGAGGATGGCGGTGATGACTGCTGACCACGCGAGCCCCGAGGCCGCGAGCCCGCCACTGCTCACCGACCTCCTCCCGGGCGGCGTCGCGGACCCGGACGACGTGTATGCCACGTTCGAGGGCTGGGCGCGGGAGCGTGGGCTGCCGCTGTACCCCCACCAGGACGAGGCGCTGCTCGCCGTGCTGGCCGGGGAGAACGTCGTCCTGTCCACCCCGACGGGTTCCGGGAAGTCGCTCGTCGCCACGGGCGCGCACCTGGCCGCCCTCGCCACCGACAGGGTCAGCTTCTACACCGCTCCCATCAAGGCGCTGGTGAGCGAGAAGTTCTTTGCGCTGTGCGAGGTCTTCGGCGCGTCCGAGGTCGGCATGCTGACCGGCGACGCCTCCGTGAACCCCGACGCCCCGATCATCTGCTGCACGGCCGAGATCCTGGCCAACATCGCGCTGCGCGAGGGCGCCGATGCCGATGTGGGCCTGGTCATCATGGACGAGTTCCACTTCTACGCCGAGCCCGACCGGGGCTGGGCCTGGCAGGTGCCGCTGCTCGAGCTGCCGCAGGCACAGTTCGTCCTGATGTCCGCGACCCTGGGCGACCTCACCGACCTCGCTGAGGACCTGACCAGCCGCAACGGCCGACCGACGACCATGGTCACCGGGACCGAACGACCGGTGCCGCTGAGCTTCACGTGGGCGCTGACCCCTCTCGCGGAGACGATCGAGGAGCTCCTCACCACCCACCAGTCGCCCGTGTACGTCGTCCACTTCACCCAGGCCGCGGCGCTCGAGCAGGCCCAGGCACTGCTGTCGCTCAAGGGCACCGTGAAGGCGGACAAGGCCGCCATCGCCGAGCGGATCGGCGGGTTCCGGTTCACCGCCGGCTTCGGGCGGACGCTGTCGAAGCTCGTCCGCTCCGGCATCGGGGTCCACCACGCCGGGATGCTGCCGCGCTACCGGCGACTGGTCGAGCAGCTCGCCCAGGACGGCCTGCTCAAGGTCATCTGCGGGACCGACACCCTCGGTGTCGGCATCAACGTGCCGATCCGCACCGTCCTGTTCACCGGGCTGGTCAAGTTCGACGGGTCGCGGCAACGGGTGCTCAAGGCGCGCGAGTTCCACCAGATCGCGGGACGGGCGGGCCGGGCCGGGTTCGACACCAGCGGTTCGGTGGTCGTCCAGGCCCCCGAGCACGTCATCGACAACGCGCGGGCTATCGCCAAGGCCGGCGACGACCCCAAGAAGCTCAGGAAGGTGCAGCGTCGCAAGCCCGCCGACGGTGAGGTGTCGTGGACCGAGCAGACCTACGACAAGCTCGTCGCCGCCGAACCGGAACCGCTGGTCTCCCGCATGCGGGTGGACCACTCGATGATCCTCAACGTCGTCCAGCGGCCGGGCGACCCGGTACGCGCGCTCAGCCACCTCCTGCGGGACAACCACGAGCCGCCCCGCGGGCAGGCCAAGCTGTCCCGTCGCGCCATCACTCTGGGCAAGAGCCTGCTCGACACCGGGGTGCTCCGTCGCATCTCGCCGCCGGACCCCCACGGCCGCACCATCGAGGTGCGTGGTGAGCTGCAGCACGACTTCGCCCTCAACCAGCCGCTGGCACCGCTGGCCCTCGCCGCTCTCGACGTGCTCGACCCGCAGTCCCCCAGCTACGCCCTCGACGTCGTGTCGGTCATCGAGGCGATCCTCGACGATCCACTCCAGGTCCTGATGGCGCAGCAGTTCAAGGCCCGCGGCGAGGCGGTGGGTGAGATGAAGGCCGACKGGATCGAGTACGACGAGCGGATGGCCCTGCTCGAGGACGTGACGTGGCCGCGACCGCTCGCCGACCTGCTCGAGGCGACGTTCGAGATCTTCCGGCAGAGCCACCCGTGGGTGTCCGAGTCGGCGCTGTCGCCCAAGTCGGTGGTTCGCGACATGTACGAGCGCGCCATGACCTTCACCGAGTTCGTCTCGACCTACCAGCTGGCCCGGTCCGAGGGCCTCGTCCTGCGCTACCTCACCGATGCCTATCGGACCCTGCGCCAGACCGTGCCTGACGCCCACCACAGCGAGCAGTTCGACGACCTCTTCGAGTGGCTCGGCGAGACGGTGCGGCAGACCGACTCCTCGCTCCTCGACGAGTGGGAAGCCCTGACCGACCCCGACGCCAACGAACGCCTCGAGGAGCTCGAAGGACTGGCAGCACACGGCGGGACCCGGCCCACCCGACCGATCACGTCGAACGAGCGCGCCTTCCGGGTGATGGTCCGCAACGCCATGTTCCGTCGTGTCGAGCTCGCCAGCCGCGACCGGTTCGGCGACCTCGCCGCGCTGGACGCCTCCCAGGCCGCCCTTCCTGAGCCGCCGCGGAACACCCTGATGGACGCGGCGGCGTGGGACGAGGCTCTCGGCGACTACTACGCCGACCACGACACGATCGGCACCGACGCCGAGGCCCGCGGGCCCCAGCTCCTGACCATCACCCCATCGCAGGGCCCCCCGCCGGGCGCCGTGGAACCCGACACCGAGCACCGGCTCTGGCAGGCACGGCAGACCCTCCACGACCCCGAGGGCGACCACGACTGGGTGATCGAGGCGGTGGTCGACCTCGACGCCTCCGACGAGGCCGGCGAGCCGGTGGTCCTCACGACCGCGATGCGACGCCTGTGACACGGGCGAGGTCGAGGGTCATGAACACACTGAACTCGTCGGCCACATAGGGCCCGAACGGGCCGCACGCGGTGAAGCCGTGGGCGGCATACACGGTCCGGGCGGGCGCGAACTCCTCCGTCGAGCCGGTCTCGAGACTCAGGCGGGCGTAGCCCCGCCGCCCGGCTTCGGCCACGACGTGGTCGAGCAGGGTCGCGGCCACCCCGCGGCGGCGGTACGACGGTGCGGTGCGCATCGACTTGAGCTCACCGTGGGTGGCATCGAGCTCGCGCAGGGCCGCGCAGCCGAGCACCTGCTCGCGGTCCCAGAGACTCCAGAACGTCAGGTCGGGCGTCCGCAGCCGGTCGAGGTCGAGGGTGTGCACACTCTCCGGGGGCGAGTAGCGGCGCATGTCCTCGACGTGCTCGGCCAGCAGGGTCGCCACCTGGGGCGTGTCGAGGCCGCCCAGCCTGATCTCCATCACGTGTGGCGGGGGCAGGTGGCTCAGGCCGCGAAGCCCGCGAGCTCGCTGGCGAGCTCGGGGTGCACACGAGCCTTGAGCAGGGTGCCGTGGCCCGTGTGCTCGCTGGAGAGCACCTCGGCCTCCTCGTGCAGGCGGCTGACGAGGTCGCCGCGGTCGTAGGGCACCAGGACCTCGACGTCGATCGTGGGTCGCGGCAGCTCGTCGGCGATCAGGGCACGCAGCTCGTCCAGCCCGGCGCCCGTGCGGGCCGACACGACGATGGAGTGCTTCTCGTGACGCTGGATCCGGTCGAGCACCTCGGGGTCGGCCGCGTCGGCCTTGTTGATGACGATGACCTCGCGGACGTTGGCCGCCTCGACGTCGGCCAGGACCGCGCGGACGGCACTGATCTGTCCCTCGGGGTCCGGGTGCGAACCGTCGACGACGTGCAGCAGCAGGTCGGCGTCCGCCACCTCCTCGAGCGTCGAGCGGAAGGCCTCGACCAGCTGGGTGGGAAGCTGGCGGACGAACCCGACCGTGTCGGCGAGCGTGTAGAGCCGGCCGTCCTCGGTCTCGGCACGACGGACTGTCGGGTCGAGGGTGGCGAACAGCTGGTTCTCCACCAGGACACCGGCGCCGGTGAGTCGGTTGAGAAGCGAGGACTTGCCGGCGTTGGTGTAGCCGGCGATCGCGACGCTCGGCACCTCGTGGGTCTTGCGACTGAGGCGGCGGGTGTCGCGGCTGGTCTTCATCTCCTTGATCTCGCGGCGGAGCTTGGCCATCCGGGTGTTGATGCGGCGCCGGTCGAGCTCGATCTTCGTCTCACCTGGACCACGCGACCCCATGCCCTGGCCACCAGCAGCCTGTCCACCGGCCTGCCGGGACATCGACTCACCCCAGCCACGCAGGCGCGGCAGGAGGTACTGCAGCTGGGCCAGCTCGACCTGGGCCTTGCCCTCCTTGGACTTCGCGTGCTGGGCGAAGATGTCGAGGATCAAGGCGGTCCGGTCGATGACCTTGACCTTGACGACGTCCTCGAGCGCGCGGCGCTGGCTGGGCGTGAGCTCGGTGTCGCAGATGACCGTGTCGGCGCCTTCGGCGATGACGATGTCACGCAGCTCGATCGCCTTGCCCGAGCCGAGGTAGGTGCCGGTGTCGGGCTTGGCGCGGCGCTGGACGAGCCCGGCGAGCACGGTCGAACCCGCGGTCTCGGCCAGTGCGGCGAGCTCGCGCATCGAGTTGTCGGCGTCCTCGGCGGTGCCCTCTGTCCAGACGGCCGCGAGGACCACGCGCTCGAGCCGCAGCTGGCGGTACTCGACCTCGGTGATGTCCTCGAGCTCGGTGGACAGCCCCGCGACGCGGCGCAGGGCAGCGCGGTCCTCGCGGTCGTACTGGTCGCCGTCGTAGCCGGCCCCGTCGCTGTCGAGGAATCCGTCCTCGGTCGCCAGCGCGGTGGCCTTCAGGTCAAAGATGTCTGATCGCTTCAGTGTCATGTCCCCTCAAGAATCTCACCTTTTCAACCGCCGCAGCGACCGCTTTATGTCCCGCCGTCTACCGTTGGCCCCGATGAGCACGCAAGACCACTACTTCACGGCCGAACCGGCGAGCCCCGCCCAGCAGCGCACGATCACGGTGCGACTGGCCGGACAGACCGTCGAGGTGCGCTCCGCGGCGGGCATCTTCAGCCCCGGCGGCGTGGACCAGGGCACCGCCGTCCTGCTGCGGCACGCCCCCGCCCCGCCCCCCGAGGGCGCCCTGCTGGACCTCGGCTGCGGCTGGGGACCGATCGCCCTCACCCTGGCGCTCCGCTCGCCACAGGCGACCGTGTATGCCGTGGACGTGAACGAGCGTGCGCTGGACCTGCTGCGCACCACGGCGACGTCGCTGGGGCTGGACCGGGTGCACGCGACCCAGCCGGACGGCATACCGGAGGGTGTGCGGTTCGACGCGATCTGGTCGAACCCCCCGATCCGGGTCGGCAAGGCGGTGCTGCACGACCTCATGCTCACCTGGCTGCCGCGCCTGGCGCCCGGTGGCGCGGCCCACCTCGTCGTGCAGAAGAACCTCGGGTCGGACTCGTTGCAGCGCTGGCTCGCCGAGCAGCTGGACCCGCAGGCTTTCGCCGTGTCACGGTTCACCTCGGACAGGGGCTTTCGGATCCTGGAGGTCCGCCGCACTCCCTAGGGCGCGTCCGGTCAACCACTGGGCCCGAGGCCCGTAAGCACCTCAGACGAGGTCGGTGCTGCCGTCTGCGACCAGGGCTGCCGGGMCGGCCAGCTCGACCTCGTGGTCGGGCAGCGCGCGCACCCTGAGTCGGCCACCGGGGACGTCGACGGTCCAGGTGTCCGTCACGTCGCCTGCCCAGAAGCGGGTGGCCAGAGCCGCCGCGGCGGCACCGGTGCCACACGACCGCGTCTCCCCCACGCCACGCTCGTGCACCCGCATGCGGATGTGTCCGACGCCCATGGGCCGGACGAACTCGACGTTCGTGCCGTGCGGAGGGAGGGGGTTGACCAGCGGAAGTCGGTGCAGGTCAAGGGAATCCAGGTCGATCTGCTCCGGCAGCGCCACCACGGTGTGGGGGTTGCCGAGGTCCAGGCTGAGCGCGGACAGCGGTTCGTGGCCATCGAGGTGGACCAGCGCGTCGAACCCCTCCTCGTCGGCGATCACCTGCTGGGCCAACCGCCACGGCCCGAGGTTGACCGCGATGAGGTCGGGCGACTCGAACCGCACCAGCTTGGTGCCGGCCCGGGTCGCGATGGCGAACTCGTCCGCCGTCTCGAGGCCCTCTCGGCGCAGGTAGGCCGCGAAGACCCGGGTGCCGTTGCCGCACATCTCGGCGAC
The DNA here is from genome assembly GCF_056403895.1 of Pedococcus sp. P2_E5. Lineage (NCBI taxonomy): Bacteria > Bacillati > Actinomycetota > Actinomycetes > Micrococcales > Intrasporangiaceae > Pedococcus > Pedococcus sp. P2_E5. Next base: position 27,883 of record NZ_JBFUEP010000037.1, on the reverse strand, counting down.
GCTGCCATCGGCGTTGCGGTAGTCCATGAACCACCTGGCTGCCTGGGCCTGCGCCAGGATGCCGCCTTCGGTGGCCAGCGCCGTGGGCACCACCCGGATGACGCCGTCGCCACCGATGCCCGCCCGGCGGTCGGCCAGCCGGGCCGCCTGCTGCGCGGTCAGGTCGCGAACACCCTCCAGGTCGGGCACGAGCACGAAGTCGTTCTCGGTCCCGTGGCCCTTGGTGAAGGCGGTCTGGTCAGCCATGCGCCCCATTGTCCCTGATCGCCGCCCGGACCAGCGCAACTGCCTGTTCGGTCACGTCGGGGGCAAGTGCGTCGAGCCACGTGATGCGCGGGTCGGGGTTGAACCACGACTCCTGACGGCGGGCGAAACGCCGGGTCAGTGCGGTCGTCTGATCCTGGGCCTGCTCCGTGGTGAGGATCCCGTCGAGCTCGGCCAGGGCCTGCGCATAGCCCAGCGCCCGCGCAGCCGTCCGGCCCTCGCGCAACCCCAGGGACTCGAGGTGGCGCACCTCCCCGAGCAGCCCCTGCTCCCACATGCCGCGCACACGGGCGGCGATCCGCTCGTCGAGGCGGGCACGCGGCATACGCAGGCCGACCACGACGGTCGGCTGCACGTGGGTGCGCGTGGGCATCGTCGCCGAGAACGGTCGTCCCGTGAGCTCGATGACCTCGAGGGCGCGCACGATGCGCCGCACGTTGCCGGGCTCCATCGCCTGCGCCGCAACGGGATCCAGCTCCTCGAGGCGTGCATGGCTCGCGGCCGCACCGACGGCATCGGCCTCGGCCTCGAGTCGCGCGCGCACGGCGGCATCGGTCGGCGGGATGTCGAGGATGTCGAGGGCGGCACGGACATAGAGTCCCGAGCCACCTGCCAGCACCGGGTGGTGACCGCGGCCCTGGATGGCGGCGATGTCGGCTCGCGCCGCCAGCTGGTAGGCGGCGACGCTCGCCTCCTGCGTGACCTCCAGCACATCGAGCTGGTGGTGGGGTATGCCGCGTCGCTCGGCCAGCGGGACCTTGGCCGTCCCGATGTCCATGCCCCGGTAGAGCTGGCTGGCGTCGGCACTGACCACCTCGCCCCCGAGGGCCTCGGCGAGGTCGAGGGCGAGGTCGGACTTGCCCGTCGCCGTGGGTCCGACGACGCCGACCACCATGGGCGTCATCGGCGCACAGGTCGTGCTCGGGTCACAGGTCGTGCTCGTGGTCGTGCCAGTGCTCGCTGTCGGGGTCGTCGTGGTCGTGGTCGTGACCGAACGGATCCGGATCGACACCGGGGTGCCAGGCGAACCCGGGCTTGCCCCAGCCCTGCTTCTTGACCGCCTTGCGCGCCTTCCTGCCCCACCGCTCGCCCAGGCGGTCGACGTAGAGGAAGCCGTTGAGGTGGTCGTACTCGTGCTGCATGCAGCGGGCGAACCAGCCCGTGGCCTCGAACGAGAGCTCCGCACCGTCGACGTCGAAACCGGTGACCGTCGCCGACTCTCCGCGCTTGAGCGGGAAGCTCTCCCCCGGCACCGAGAGGCACCCCTCCGCCTCGTCGTGCGGGTCCGGCTCGTCGAGGGAGGCCTTGGTCGAGGTGACGTAGGGGTTGACGATGGCCCCCCGCGCGGGGACACCGTCCTCGTTGTCCATCTGCCAGGTGAAGACGCGAAGGCCGACGCCGATCTGGGGAGCGGCCAGGCCAACTCCGTTGGCGGCGTCCATGGTGTCGAACATGTCGGCGACGAGGCTGCGCAGGTCGTCGTCGAACGTCGCCACGGGTTCGGCCCGGCGATGGAGCACGGGCTCGCCGGTGATGACGATGGGGCGGACGGTCATGGCCGGAAGTCTTCCAGACGGCGCTGGTCGCACCCGGTTCCGGGTGCTGCCGCGCTCAGCCGCACGACGGCGCCGGGACCGCGGCCGGTCGGCCCACACCCGGCATACCCAGGGAAACCCCCGGCTTGCCCGGGACCGGCGCGTCCTGCAGGGCTGCCCACGCGTCGCCACCCGTGGTGCGCCGCACGGAGTAGGCACCACCCTCCAGGGCGGCGTCGGCCACGAGGTGGTGCGGGGCGCCGTAGGTGACACCGACGGTGACCATGTCGCCGGGCCGAGGGCGCTCAGCGCCGTCAGGGACGGCGAAGTGGACCAGCCGGTTGTCACGCGCGCGCCCCGAAAGGCGGTGTGTCGCAGTGTCCTTGCGACCTTCGCCGGTGGCGACGAGGACTTCGACGTCCCGACCCTCGACGGTGCGGTTCTCGGCCCAGGAGATCTCCTCCTGTGCGGCGATGAGCCGCTCGTACCGCTCCTGGACCACGGCCTTCGGCACCTGGTCCGCCATCGTCGCAGCCGGCGTGCCCGCGCGGATCGAGTACTGGAAGGTGAACGCGCTGGCGAACCGGGACTCGCGCACCACCCGCAGCGTCTCCTCGAAATCCGCCTCGGTCTCGCCCGGGAAACCCACGATGATGTCGGTCGTGATCGCGGCATCGGGGATCTGCTCACGCACCCGGTCGATGATGCCGAGGAACTTCTCGCTGCGGTAGGACCGGCGCATCTGCTTCAGGACGCGGTCCGACCCCGACTGCAAAGGCATGTGCAGGCTCGGCATGACGTTGGGGGTCTGGGCCATCGCGGCGATGACGTCGTCGGTGAAGGCCGCCGGGTGGGGGCTGGTGAAGCGCACCCGCTCGAGCCCGTCGACGTCACCGCAGGCGCGCAGGAGCTTGCCGAAGGCGAACCGGTCGCCGAACTCGACGCCGTAGGTGTTGACGTTCTGCCCCAGCAGGGTGATCTCGACGACGCCCTGCTCGACCAGGGCCTGTACCTCGGCAAGGACGTCACCGGGGCGACGGTCGGCCTCCTTGCCGCGCAGGCTCGGGACGATGCAGAACGTGCAGGTGTTGTTGCAGCCCACTGAGATCGACACCCATCCGGCGTAGGCCGAGTCGCGCCGGGTGGGGAGCGTGCTGGGGAACACCTCGAGGCTCTCGAGGATCTCGACCTCGGCGCGCTTGTTGTGGCGGGCCCGGTCGAGCAGGGCGGGCAGGCTTCCGATGTTGTTGGTGCCGAACACGACGTCGACCCACGGAGCACGCTGCACGATCGTGGAGCGGTCCTTCTGCGCCATGCAGCCGCCGACCGCGATCTGCATGTCGGGGTTCCTGGTCTTGGCAGGACGCAGCTGGCCGAGGTTGCCGTAGAGCTTGTTGTCGGCGTTCTCACGCACCGCACAGGTGTTGAAGACGACGACGTCGGCCGCCTCCGGCCGCGTGGTCGCGGGCAGGCTGTTGACGTCGATGTAGCCCGCCGTCTCGAGCAGGCCGGCGAGCCGCTCCGAGTCGTGCACGTTCATCTGGCAGCCGTGCGTGCGGACGTCGTAGGTCTTGGGTGCAGTGGTGGTGGTACTCATCGCACGCCAAGGGTACGGGGTGAACGCGCCGACTCAGTCGCGCTGATGCTCGGGGGCGGCGGCAATCGCCTCGCGGATGACCGCCATCGCCAGGTCTGCGGGGTAGCCCTTGCGCGCGAGCATCCCGGCCAGTCGCCGCTTCTGGACGACCGGCTCCAGTCCGTGCATCGACCTGAGCCGCTTGGTCACGAGCTGTGCGGCACGGTCGCGCTCGTCCTCGGGGTTGATCGACTCGAGGGTCGCCCTGGCGGTCTCGTCGTCGACACCCTTGGTCCGCAGCTCACGCGCCAGCGCGCGCCGGGCCAGGCCGCGTCCGGCTTGTTGCGACCGGACGAGCATCCCCGCGTAGGCCTCGTCGTCGACCAGCCCGACCGAGGTCATCCGGTCGAGCACGGCCTCGGCGACATCGTCGGGACAGTTGCGTTGGCGCAGCTTGTCACGCAGCTGCTGACGACTCTTGGGCGACAGGGCGAGCTGTCGCAGCACGATCTGGCGCGCGACGTCGTAGGCGTCCGGCTCGCCGTCACGCGCCTGGAGGTCTGCCTCGGGGTCGCCGGGGACGGGTTGCCAGGCCCGTGGGCGTGCCGGTCTCGGCTGCGGCTCGTCGGCGGGAGCGGACGCCGCGGCCAGGGCCGCCTCAAGGGCTGCCCTGGCCGCGTCGTGTCGTTCGGTCATTGCGGATCAGTCACTGCTCGCTCAGTGGCGGGTCGCTCGAGCCGTGGCTCAGAACTCGACCGGCACCTCGGGGACGGCGTCGGCCGGCTTGTCGACCTGCGGACCGATCCCGAGCTTTTCCTTGATCTTCTTCTCGATCTCGTTGCCGAGGTCGGGGTTGTCCTTGAGGAACTGACGGGCGTTCTCCTTGCCCTGCCCGAGCTGGTCACCCTCGTAGGTGTACCAAGCTCCGGCCTTGCGGACGAAGCCCTGCTCGACGCCCATGTCGATGAGCCCACCCTCGCGGGAGATGCCCTGGCCGTAGAGGATGTCGAACTCGGCCTGCTTGAACGGCGGCRCCACCTTGTTCTTGACGACCTTGACCCGGGTGCGGTTGCCGACCGGCTCGCTGCCGTCCTTGAGCGTCTCGATGCGACGCACGTCCAGGCGCACCGAGGCGTAGAACTTCAGCGCCTTGCCACCTGTCGTCGTCTCGGGCGAGCCGAACATGACGCCGATCTTCTCGCGCAGCTGGTTGATGAAGATGGCCGTCGTGCCGGTGTTGTTGAGGGCGCCGGTGAGCTTGCGCAGGGCCTGGGACATCAGCCGGGCCTGCAGGCCGACGTGGCTGTCACCCATCTCGCCCTCGATCTCGGCACGTGGCACGAGCGCGGCGACGGAGTCGATGACGATGATGTCGATGGCGCCCGAGCGGATCAGCATGTCGGCGATCTCGAGCGCCTGCTCCCCCGTGTCGGGCTGGCTGACCAGGAGTGCGTCGGTGTCGACCCCGAGCTTCTTGGCGTAGTCAGGGTCGAGGGCGTGCTCGGCGTCGATGAACGCTGCGATACCGCCGGCCTTCTGCGCACTGGCCACCGCGTGCAGCGCGACCGTCGTCTTGCCCGAGGACTCCGGGCCGTAGATCTCCACGACGCGGCCGCGGGGGAGCCCGCCGATGCCGAGCGCGACATCGAGCGCGATCGAGCCGGTGGGGATCACGTCGATGGGGGGCCGGACGTCGTCGCCGAGGCGCATGACCGCACCCTTGCCGAACGACTTCTCGATCTGCCCCATCACGCTGTCGAGGGACTTTGCCTTCTGGTCCACAGTGGGAGTGTTCGCTCCAGCCATTCTGGCCACCGTTCCTTCTTTCGCTTCGAGTCGGGCGCGCCTGCCTTCGACCCTGGGGCAGCTGATCTGCTTGTCGGGTCAGACGCTAGGTGTCGGCACCGACAGCCGTCCGGGACGCTCTCGCGGCCTGTGGACGGTGGGTCTGTCGCGGTTCCACCTGTGGATGACATTACCGAACACCTGTTCGAAATCCGGCATCCGACGCGCGACACGCCGCCATCTTTTCCGCGACACCTCTCGCGACCCTCCCCGGACGGTGCGAGACAGGTCCCGAGACCTTCCCCAAGGCGCTCGGGGAGACCAGCCGCAGGTCCGCCTCCGCCGGTTCAGTCCTCCGTGCGACCGTCGCGCCGCATCGGCGTGTGCGGGATCCCGTCGTCGAGGAAGCCTCGTCCGCTCGGCGCGAAACCGAACGCGGCATACCAGTCCACAAGGTGCGACTGGGCGTCGAGCACCACGGCTCGCTCCCCCGCCACGTCGAGCGCCGCTCGCACCAGCAGCCGGGCCAGACCGTGGCCGCGCGCCTGCGGCGCCGTCGCCACCCGACCGATGCGCAGGGCCTCCCCGTCGTCCAGCAACCGCAGGGTCGCCACCGGCAGACCGTCCTGCTCGACCCACAGGTGGCGCGTCGCCGGCTCGAGGTCACGGCCGTCGAGGTCGAGGTAGGGGCAGTCCTGCTCCACGACGAAGACCTGGGAACGCAGCGCCCACAAGCGGTACCCCGTCAGGGGGTCGAGGTCGGCAAAGCCCGCCAGCCGCACACCGTCCGCCCGCTCCTGCATGTCGTCGATGCTAGGCGCCCGGAGGACGACGACCGAGGGACTACGACCGAGGGACTACGAGAGGAGCAGCTTCTCCAGGCGGCGGGCCGTCCCCACGACGCCGATCCCGCCCAGCACCACGAGGTAGCCCACGTGCGCGAGCACCCCCCAGCCGACGTCGCCGAGCATCAGCGCGCGTTCGAGGGCGACGCCGTGGTAGAGCGGCGTCACCCGCACCAGCCACTGGAGGGCCTCGGGATAGGTCGACAGCGGGAAGAACGTCGCGGAGAACAGGAACATCGGCTGGATGGCCAAGGTGATGTAGTCGAAGTGCACCCAGGACTTCATGAACGTGGTCGCGAACATCCCCAGCGCGGCGAAGGCGAACCCTATGAAGACCGCAGCCGGCAGGGCCAGCAGAGCCCACCACGACCCGACCGCCCCTGCGAGCAGCGCGACGACGAGGAAGGCCGCGGAGTAGAGGCCACCACGGATGAGGGACCAGGCGATCTCGCCGACGGCGATGTCGCGCGGGCCCATCGGCGTCGCGAGGACCGCGTCGTAGAGCTTGGCGTAGCGCAGCTTGAAGAACACGTTGAAGGTCGAGTCGAACACGGCGCCGTTCATCGCCGAGGCGGCCAGCAGCGCGGGGGCCACGAACTGGGGGTAGGAGACCACTGCACCCGAGTCGGTCGTGACGGTCTTCACGAGCGCACCGATGCCGATACCGAGGGAGAACAGGTAGAACACCGGCTCGGCGAACCCGGTCACCAGCGCGATCCAGCCGTGGCGGAACGACGTGACGTTGCGTTCGATGAGCATCCTGGCCAGTCCGGCCCCGGCGGGCATCGGCACCAGCCTGGCCAGCCGCGCCGACGCCTGTGCGCGCCCGGACCCGGACGAGGACCCGGACGCGGACCGGGGGCTGGAGGTCGAGGTGCTCACGGGACCAGCCGCCTCGCGAAGGCCTTCTCCGCGAGCCACCAGCCCACCGCGGCATACATCGCCAGCACCAGCAGGTGACCGAAGAACGGCGCCCAGACGACAACACCTGTCGCCACCGCACGACACGCCTCCACCCCGTGCCACAGCGGGGTGACCCACGCGATGGGCTGCATCCAGCCGGGCAGCTGCTCGATGGGGAAGAACGTGCCGGAGAACAGCATCAGCGGCGTCACGATCCAGCGGAACAGGATGTTGAAGCCGTCATCGCCCTCCTGCCTGGCGGTGAACGCGAAGATCGGGGTGGTGAACGCCATCCCCGTGAGGATCGCGATCGGCAGGCACAGGACCGCGTACACGGACCCGAAGCCACCGAACAGCGACGCCACCGCCATGAAGATCGCCGTGGCCGTCGTGAGGTGGGCAGCCACCGCGAGGAAGTGGCCTCGCAGGACGTCGCGCACGGTCATGGGCGACGCGAGCATGGCGTGGTAGCCCATGTTCCACTTGATGTAGCCGAGCACCTGGTAGGTCGACTCCCCCATCGCGACCCACATCGTCTGGGTGGCGACGATGGCCGGGACGACGAACTGCAGGTAGGGCAGGCCGCCCACTCCGCCCACCCGGTCGTCGACGAGTGAGCCCAACCCGATGCCCATGGCCAGCAGGAAGAACAGCGGCGACAGGAACCGGCCGATGATGCTCCCTCGCCACGTGCGTCGGTAGACCGTGAGGAAGTAGGTGAAGACGGCGAGGACCCGTTCGGTGGCGGAGAGGGGCTGACGGATGCCGTGGTCCGCCCGGGACTGGGGATGAAGCTGCGGCTGCGGCTCGTGGAGCGCCATCAGTCCACCAGGGTCCGGCCGGTGAGGTGCAGGAACACGTCCTCGAGCGTGGCTCGGCGCACGAGCGAGGACAGGGGTGCGATCCCGCGCGAGTGCACGAGTGCCGCAGCCTGGTCACCGTCGTCGGCGTAGACGAGGAGTCGATCGGGCAGTACCTCGACCCGCTCGCCGATGCCGACGACCTGCTCGGCGAAGTCCTTGTGGTCCTCGGCGTCGAAGCGCAGCTCGAGGACCTCTCGCGTGGAGAACTCGTCGATGAGCGAGCGCGGCGACCCCTCGGCGACGATGCGTCCGTGGTCCATCACCACGAGCCGGTCGCAGAGCTGCTCGGCCTCGTCCATGTAGTGGGTGGTCAGCACGAGCGTCACCCCCGACCGCTTGAGCCGGAACAGCCTGTCCCACAACACGTGTCGAGCCTGTGGGTCCAGACCCGTGGTCGGCTCGTCGAGCAGCAGGATCTCGGGTGAGTTGATGAGGGAGCGCGCGATCGTCAGACGTCGCTTCATGCCGCCCGACAGCGGCTCGACCTTGTCCTTGGCGCGGTCGGTGAGCTGGGCGAAGTCGAGCAGCTCAGCCGCACGGGAGCGGGCCTCCCTGCGCGAGAGGCCGAAGTAGCGCCCGTAGATCCAGAGGTTCTCCTCGACGGTGAGCTCCTCGTCGAGGGTGTCGCGCTGCGGACAGTTGCCGAGCCTGGCCCGGATGGCGGGGCCGCTGCCGGCTGGGTCGAGCCCGAAGAGGCGCAGCTCGCCGCTCGTCACCGGGGACACGCAGCCGACCATCCGCATCGTGGATGACTTGCCGGCGCCATTGGGCCCGAGGAACCCGAAGCACTCGCCCTTGCGGACGGCGAAGTCGATCCCGTCGACCGCCGTGAACTCCCCGAACCTCTTGGTCAGTCCGGTCGCGCTCAACAGGATCTCGTCGTCACCACTCACTCGCCCCAACCTAGCGAGGTCCACCGACAGACTCACGCGCATTTCTGTCAGGTGGTCCAGGCGGTCAGGCGGTCTGGGCGACCTCGAGCTCGACGACCAACGACCGGGCGAGCTCGGCGGCCGGCAGCCTGCGCAGGCTCGCGTGGCCGGTGCCGGCCCACAGATGGACGAGCTCGGCCTCGCCGGTGGCCTTTCCGTGGGCCCGCAAGGGTGCCGTGAGGTGGTGGACGTGCGGGTATGCCGCGGGCGCAGCCTCGCTGAACAGCTCGGTCCACGTCGTGGTCAGGGCACGGGCACTGCGGCCGGTGAAGGCGCGGGTCACGGTGGTGCCGGTCCGGTGGGTCAGGGCGTGCCGGTGCACGGGCGCCGTCCCGGCCTCGGGGCAGTCCAGGAACGCCGTGCCCAGGGCCACTGCAGTCGCACCGGCGCGCAGGACGGCGGCTGCGTCGGCCCCGGTCATGACCCCACCGGTGCCCATCACCGGCAGTTCGGTGAGGCCAGCGACCTCGGTGACCAGTGGCAGCAGCTCGGACTGGGTGGCGCCGGTGTCGACGGGGCCGCCCCGGTGACCTCCCGCCTCCCAACCCTGCACGACGAGGCCGTCGACGCCGAGCTCCTGCGCCCACTCGACCTCCGTGGCCTCGTTGACGGTGACCCACACCTCGACCCCGGTGGCCTGCAGTCGCGCGACCACCTCCGCGGGCGGCCACCCGAAGGCAAAGCTCACCAGGGCGGGCGCCGACTCCACGAGGAGGTCGACCTTCGCGTCGAAGGCGTCGTCGTCGTAGCGCGGCGCCCCCAGCTCGACGCCCGCCGACGCCGCCCACGGGGCGAGCAGCGCGGCATACTCGAGGGCTTCCTGCTGCATGGACGGGCTGTCTGGTGACGGCGCAAAGATGTTGACACCAAAGGGTTCTGGCGTCGCTGCCCGCAGGGCGACGATGTCCTCGTGGAGGCGTTCCGGGGTGAGGTAGGCGCCCGCGAGGAAGGGGAAGACTCCGCCCTCGGTAGCTGCTGCGGCGAGCGCGACCGTCGACGGACCGCCCGCCATCGGTGCCAGGACCAACGGGCGGGCGGACCAGTCGACCGAGGTCACTTCGCCGGTCTCCGCTCGATGCCGAGCCGGCGCGACTCGGGCACGTCCATCGCGTCGCACAGGGCCAGCCAGACCCGCCGAGGGCTCTCTCCGGCCTCGAGCGCCTGGACCACCGTGCGCTCGCCGAGGACCCCGAGGACGAGGTGCTGCGCGAGCGAGGAGGCGTAGCCCTCCCCGAACTCGTCGTTCATCAACACCCAGAAATGGCTCAGCCGCACGCAGTGAGTGTAGGCGGCGGCGCGACCCTGCCCGGTCGGGGCGGGGTGAGGCGGGGCCGGCTCAGCCGGGGTTGGTGGAGGAGTCGCTCTCCAGGTGGAGGTCCGTGACGAGGTCTTCCGGTGCGCGCATCCGCCACGCGTCGGTCACGAGCTCGCGGAGACGGTCGAGCCCCACCTGGGCCAGACGCAGCATCACCAGGGGCACGTTCTCGTATCCGGGCGCGGTGAAGAAGGCGTCGGGCTCACCGAGGAGCAGCGCCTGCTTCTCGCCCTCGTCGCCGACGAAGAGCACCGCGATGTCCATGCGGATCAGCCGTGGCCTGCCCGGTCGGCGCTCCGGATAGGACCAGACGAACCCCTTGTCGCCCACCCGGAAGTCGAATCCGGAACTGGGCACCTCCACCACGTGGGGCAGCGACGTGGCGAGTCTGCGGACGTCCTCGGCGTCAGCCAACGCGGGCGCCCCCAGACCACATCGTGCCCATGCCGTAGAGGGTACGGCGTGGCTGTTCCCAAAGAACGCGCGCGTAGATCTTCACCTCGGGCAGGGCCCGGAGTAGAGTGGGCCTGCTGCCCCGGACCATGGTTGCGAATGAGTGACTGTCCGGGGCTTGTGCGCATCCCCAGACTCTCGTTCGCGACCCGAGGCAGGTCACCGCGCGCCCCTCCCTTCCGCCCCCGAGGGTCGAGGGGCGCGCGAATCAACGCCGACGCTCGACGCGCTCCCTCGCATCGGGCGTCGCGCTGCGAGCCCGCCCGCGCGAGGCCCGGTCGGAGGCCGGTCGGTGCGACGGGTGCCTGTCGGTGCGAGGGATGCCTGTCGGTGCGAGGTGAGAGGCTGTAGCCCTCATGGCAACGGACGTCCTCGACCGGTTCTCCCCAGCCACTGCCGAGTGGTTCAGGGGCTCGTTCAAGGCGCCCACCGCCGCCCAGGCGGGCGCCTGGGACGCGATCAGCTCCGGCCACCACGCCCTGGTCGTGGCCCCGACCGGATCCGGCAAGACCCTGTCGGCCTTCCTGTGGGCACTCGACCGGCTCGCGGCCGAGCCCCCACCGGCCGAGAAGATCAAGCGCTGCCGCGTCCTCTACGTCTCCCCCATGAAGGCACTCGCCGTCGACGTCGAGCGCAACCTGCGCTCCCCACTCGTCGGGATCGGGCACGCGGCAACCCGTCTGGGGCTCACGCCGCCGGACATCACGGTGTCGGTGCGGTCCGGCGACACCCCTGCCTCCGAACGACGAGCCTTCGCACGCACCCCCACCGACGTGCTCATCACGACCCCCGAGTCGCTGTTCCTCATCCTCACCTCGGCGGCTCGGGAGGCGCTGGCCGGCGTCGAGACCGTCATCCTCGACGAGGTGCACGCCGTGGCCGGCACCAAGCGGGGCGCCCACCTCGCGCTGTCCCTCGAGCGCCTCGACGCCCTGCTGGACAAGCCGGTCCAGCGCATCGGCCTGTCCGCCACGGTCGAGCCCGTGGCCGAGGTGGCGCGCTACCTCGCGGGAGGCCGGCCGGTCGAGATCGTGCGCCCGCCGTCCACCAAGGAGTGGGACCTCGAGGTCGTGGTGCCGATCGCCGACATGTCGGCACTCGGCGAGGTCATCGAGGACGACCTGTCCGGACCCGCGTCGGGAGCCGAGCGCCGTGCCTCCATCTGGCCGCACGTCGAGGAACGCATCGTCGACCTCATCGCCTCCCACCGGTCGACCCTGGTCTTCGCCAACTCCCGTCGCCTCGCCGAACGGCTCACGGCGCGGCTCAACGAGATCTGGGACGACCGCCTCGAGACGATGCGACAGGCGCGAGGCGACGAGCCGGGCGAGCCGGCCACGCGGCATACCGGCAACCGCACCCCGGCCCAGCTGATGGCGCAGTCAGGGGCGTCGTCCGGCGCTCCCGCGGTGCTGGCGCGCGCCCACCACGGCTCGGTGAGCAAGGAACACCGCCAGCTCATCGAGGAGGACCTCAAGGCCGGGCGGCTGCCCGCGGTGGTCGCGACCAGCTCGCTCGAGCTGGGCATCGACATGGGCGCGGTCGACCTGGTCATCCAGGTCGAGTCACCCCCGTCGGTGGCCTCGGGGCTGCAGCGGGTCGGGCGGGCCGGTCACCAGGTCGGAGCGGTGTCGAGGGGCGTGTTGTTCCCCAAGTTCCGTGGCGACCTGGTCCAGACCGCCGTCGTCGTCGAGCGCATGAGGGCCGGCGCGATCGAGTCGTTGCGCGTCCCCGCCAACCCGGTCGACGTGCTCGCCCAGCAGATCGTGGCGATGTGCGCCCTCGACGAGTGGTCCGTCGACGAGCTGGAGTCGGTGGTCCGCAAGGCGACGCCGTTCGCCTCGCTGCCGCGATCGATCCTCGAGTCGGTGCTCGACATGCTGTCGGGTCGCTATCCCAGTGACGAGTTCGCCGAGCTGCGCCCGCGCATCGTCTGGGACCGCGTGACAGGAGTGCTCACCGGGCGTCCGGGCGCGCAACGGCTCGCCGTCACCTCTGGGGGCACCATCCCCGACCGCGGCCTGTATGCCGTGTTCCTCGCTTCCAGCGAGGGCGCCGGGCGCAGGGTGGGTGAGCTCGACGAGGAGATGGTCTACGAGTCGCGGGTCGGCGACGTGTTCACCCTCGGCACCTCGACGTGGCGGATCGAGGACATCACCCACGACCAGGTGCTGGTCACACCGGCGCCAGGGCTTCCCGGGCGGCTTCCGTTCTGGAAGGGCGACCAGCAGGGGCGGCCTGCCGAGCTGGGGCGCGCCGTCGGGGCCTTCGTCCGCGAGGTGGTCGGGCTCGCGCCCGCCAAGGCCCGGGCCAGGGTGACCGCCGCAGGGCTCGACGAGTGGGCAGCGGACAACCTGCTCCGCTACCTCGCCGAGCAGCAGGAGGCGACCCGTCACGTCCCCGACGACCGCACGATCGTGGTCGAGCGGTTCCGCGACGAGATCGGTGACTGGCGGGTGGCGGTCCATTCGCCCTTCGGTGGCCAGGTGCACGCACCCTGGGCCCTGTGCGTCTCGGCTCGGATGCGAGAGCGCTACGGCGTCGACGTGCAGGCGATGCACGGCGACGACGGGATCGTGTTCCGGCTGCCCGACCTCGAGTTCGAGGACGACGGCGGCTCGGGCCGCGGGGTCGGTGCCGAGCTCCTGGAGCTGGTCCGCCTGGAGGCCGACGACGTCCACGACCTCGTCACGTCCGAGATCGGCGGGTCGGCACTGTTCGCCGCCCGGTTCCGGGAGTGCGCGTCCCGTGCCCTGCTGCTGCCGCGTCGGCGCCCCGATCGTCGCCAACCCCTGTGGCAGCAACGGCAGCGGGCGGCGCAGCTGCTCGAGGTCGCCAGCCAGTACGCGTCGTTCCCGATCGTCCTGGAGACGGTCCGTGAGTGCGTCCAGGACGTGTTCGACGTGCCCGGCCTGACTGCCCTGATGCGCTCGATCGAGTCTCGCGAGGTCACCCTCGTCGACGTCGAGTCGGCCCAGCCGTCGCCCTTCGCCCGGTCCCTGATGTTCGGCTACGTCGCCCAGTTCCTCTACGAGGGAGACTCCCCGCTGGCCGAGAAGCGAGCCGCCGCCCTCGCGCTCGACCCGACCCTGCTGGCCGAGCTGCTCGGCCGAGGCGAGGGCCTGTCCCTGCGTGACCTGCTGGATCCTGCCCAGGTCACCCGCACCGAGTCCGAGCTGCAGCGGCTGGTCCCCGAGCGGGCCTGCCGCGACGCCGAGGACGTGGCCGACCTGCTGCGCGTCCTGGGGCCGCTCCCCCTCGACGAGATCGTCCGCAGGTCGCAGGAGTCCTTGGCACGCAACGAGATCGGTGCGTGGTTGGTCGACCTCGAGGGGGCGCGACGGCTGATCCGCGTGCGCATCGCCGGTCAGGAGCGCTGGGCCGCGATCGAGGACGCCGGGCGCCTGCGTGACGCCCTGGGCAGCTCGTTGCCGGTCGGCGTACCGCAGACGTTCCTCGAGTCCGTGCCCGATCCGCTGGTAGACCTGGTCCGCCGCTATGCCCGCACCCACGGCCCCTTCCCTGCCGCGGCCGTGGCCGCCTGGTGGGGCATCGGTCCCGCTGTAGCCCTCGATGCGCTGCGACGACTCGTCTCCTCCGGTCGCGTCGTCGAGGGCGAGCTGCTCCCCACCGAGAACGGTGGTGGGCTGCACGGCCTCGACTACTGCGATGCCGAGGTGCTCCGCCTGCTTCGACGTCGCTCCCTGGCCGCCCTGCGCGCCGAGGTCGAGCCCGTCCCCGCCGTCGAGCTGGCCAGGTTCCTCCCCCAGTGGCAGTCGGTGGGTGGAGGCCTGCGCGGTCGCGAGGGCCTGGTCCGCGCCGTCGAGCAGCTGGCGGGAGCCGTGCTCCCGGCCAGTGCCGTGGAGAGCCTGGTCTTGCCCAGCCGCATCGTGGACTACTCCCCCGCACTGCTCGACGACCTCACGAGCAGCGGCGAGGTCCTCTGGCGCGGCCACGGGTCACTGCCCGGCGACGACGGCTGGGTGTCGTTGCACCTCGCCGACACCGCCCACCTGACCCTGGCGCCGCCTGCTGAGCGCACGCCCAGCGACGGGGAGCAGGCGGTGGTCGACGCCCTCGCGGGCGGCGGGGCCTACTTCTTCCGCCCCCTGGCCGACGCCGTGGGCAGCACCGACGACGAGTCCCTGCTCGCCGACCTGTGGGCTCTTGCCTGGGACGGCAGGGTCAGCAACGACACCCTCACCCCCCTGCGGGCCCTGCTCGCCGGCGGCCGCACCAGCCACAAGCGCAGCCGTCCCGGCCCACGCACCACGAGGTATGCCGGACGGCGGGGCTCGCTCGGCGCTCTCTCGGGCCAGCGTGAGCTGGGTCGTCCCACGGTGCCGACCCGCAGTGGGCCGCCGGCTGGGGCCGGACGCTGGTCGCTGCTGCCCGAGGTCGAGCTGGACTCAACGGTGCGGGCCTACGCGACGGCCGAGGTCCTCCTCGACCGCTACGGCGTGGTCACCCGTGGCTCGGTGGTCGCCGAGGACGTTCCCGGCGGGTTCGCCGGCGTCTACCGCGTGTTGGCCGCTGCCGAGGAGTCGGGGCGAGTCCGCCGCGGCTACTTCGTCGAGTCGCTGGGCGCCTCCCAGTTCTCCACCACCGGCTCCGTCGACCGGCTCCGCGCGGGCGCGCGACCGGTGGGCGACGATGCCGACCGAGCCGTCCCGGCGATGGTGCTCGCAGCCACCGACCCGGCGAATGCCTACGGGGCGGCACTGCCGTGGCCGGACCGTGCAACCGGTCCGGACGGCACCAGTGCCGACACGGGTGGCGACGGCTCAGGCGCCGGCGCCTCGGTGGCTGCCGTCCCAGGCATCGCGTCAGGAGGGAAGACCCCCACCTCCAAACGGGGCCATCAGCCGGCCCGCAAGGCAGGAGCCTTGGTGGTCCTGGTCGACGGCGAGCTGGTCCTCTACGTCGAACGTGGGGGCAAGACGCTCCTGTCGTGGACGGACGACGAGCAGTCGCTCCAGGGCGCAGCCGATGCCCTCGCCCTCGCCGTCCGCGAGGGTGCGCTGGGCAGGCTCACGGTCGAGAAGGCCGACGGCGGCGCTGTGCTGGGGTCTGCCCACCCACTCGCAGCCGCTCTGGCCAAAGCAGGCTTCCACGCCACCCCGCGCGGCCTGCGACTGCGGCGGTGAGGTCCACGGCCGCTGCCGGCGGGGACCGTCGTGCCTGAGGGCGACACCGTCTGGCGCACCGCCCAGCGACTGGACAAGGCCCTCGCGGGCGCTGTGGTCGTGCTGAGCGACCTACGCTTCCCCGAGGTGGCCACGGCCGACCTCCGCGGGTCCACGACCCTCGAGGTCGTCAGTCGTGGCAAGCACCTCCTGCACCGCTTCGACAACGGACTGACCCTGCACTCACACCTGCGCATGGAGGGTCAGTGGCGGGTCGAAGCCCCCGGCGACGCGGCCGGCTGGCTGCGCCGCGACGACCTGCGGGCGGCGGTGGGCACGTCCTCGTGGACCGCCCTGGGGCTGCGGCTCGGGATGCTCGACCTGCTCCCGACCGACCACGAGGCAACGGTGGTGGGCCACCTGGGGCCCGACCTGCTCGGGAGCGACTGGGACCTCGCGCGGGCGCTGGCCAACCTGCGGAGTTCGGACTCCTCGATCGGGGCCGCCCTCCTCGACCAGCGCAACCTCGCCGGCATCGGCACCCTGTGGGCCAGTGAGTCGCTCTTCCTGTCGCGGCTCGGACCGTGGACGCCCGTCGCCGAGCTCGCCGACGCGGATCTGGAGCGAATCGTCGCTCGGGCCCAGCAGCTGCTCGACCAGGCTCGACACCACGCCGTCCAGTCCAGCACCGGAAGCCGTCGCCGCGGAGAGGAGTCCTACGTCCATGCGCGCTCGGGTCGGCCCTGCCGTCGGTGCGGAACGACGGTGCGCGTCGCGATGATCGGGCCGCCGACTCGGGAGCGCACGATGTTCTACTGCCCCGGTTGTCAGGGCGGACTGGCCCCTACCGACGACGGTCGCCCCCAGCGTCCGCTCGGTGCCGCCACGGGACGCGGGACCACTCGGACCACGGGGAAACGTCGCGGCTGACCCGGAGTCCGCCAAGACCTGGGGCACAGCCCCGATCGTGCGTCAGGCGGCAGAGGCGG
Source organism: Pedococcus sp. P2_E5 (assembly GCF_056403895.1). Classification (NCBI taxonomy): domain Bacteria; kingdom Bacillati; phylum Actinomycetota; class Actinomycetes; order Micrococcales; family Intrasporangiaceae; genus Pedococcus; species Pedococcus sp. P2_E5. The sequence continues at coordinate 11,297 of NZ_JBFUEP010000037.1, read as the reverse complement.
AAACCATCGCGGCCGCCGGCAGCGGCAGCGACACCGGCGCGGTCAGCGCCTCGGTCTCGGCGACTCGCTCGGAGACCTGACCGAGCACCTCGGACAACGGCAGGTGCAGTGCCCCACAGATCGAGGCGAGCAGCTCTGAGGACGCTTCCTTCTCGCCGCGCTCGACCTCGCTGAGGTAGCCGAGCGACACGGAAGCGGCAGCCGACACTTCGCGCAAGGTGCGTCCCTGCGACTGACGTTGCTCACGGAGCACGTCACCAAGTTCACGACGAAGCAGAATCATGACGCCTCCTTCACTGCTCGACTGCCGGTTGTCAGGGCACCAACGTTACCCCGAGCCCCTGACGCTGCGCGCGCGGGAACGCAGAACACGCGGTACGACGGGATCAACGGTCCACGGCATGAGAATCTTCCGTCCCACCGATCACAGCAGCCCCGGCGGGTCATGGCCGCCCGCGGAGCACCTCGGTCACGAGCGACAGGGCGTGCGCCACCGTCTCCCGTCGGATCGACCGACGGTCGCCGGTCAGCGCCAGCTCCCTGACCGCCACGTCGCCGTCGAACGCCACCGCGACGAACACCGTCCCGACCGCGCGGCCGTCCTGCGGGTCCGGCCCGGCCACCCCGGTGGTGGCGACGCCGACGTCGGACCCGAGCACGCGGCATACGCCGGTGGCCATCTGCCGGGCCACCTCGGCCTGGACAGCACCACCGGTGGCGAGCAGTCCGGCGTCGACGCCGAGGGCCTCGGTCTTGAGCTCGGTCGCATAGGCCACCACGGAGCCCCGCACCACGGCCGAGGCGCCGGGCACGTCGGTCAGCGCCGCGCAGACCAGGCCGCCGGTGAGCGACTCGGCGGTCGCGATGCTGCGCGAGGCCGCAGCCAGAGCCGCCACCACCTCGGAAGCGGTGCTCATCACTGTCGAGCGGCTCGGCGTGCGCGCTTCATCGCCGAGCGCTCGCTGGTCTGCCTCAGGCGCAGTGCCTTGAGCGCGATGTCCAGACCGGTCACGACGGTCACGACGACCGCGAGCCCCAGGACCGCGTCCGCGACGACCGTCCAGACGTCCGCGCCGGCAAAGGACGACAACGGGAGCGTGAACAACAGCAGGCCGAAGAACTGCAGTGCCGTCTTGACCTTGCCGCCGCGACCCGCGGGCATCACGCCGTGGCGGATGACGAAGAACCGCAGCACCGTCACTCCCCACTCGCGCACCAGGACGACGACGGTGACCCACCACGGCAGCTCACCGAGGACGGAGAGCCCCACGAACGCCATACCCATCAGGGTCTTGTCGGCGATCGGGTCGGCGATCTTGCCGAAGTTGGTGATCAGGCCGCGTCGCCGCGCGATGTCGCCGTCCACGCGGTCGGTGAGCGTCGCGAAGGTGAACACGGCCGCGGCCGCCCAGCGCATCCCTGGTCGGTCGCCACCGTCGAACAGCAGCAGCCAGCCGTAGACCGGCACGAGCAGGATCCGGGTGACCGTGAGGGCGTTCGCGATGTTCCAGGAGCTGGGCGGCGGCACGGCCACCGGGGCTGCGGCCGGGTCGGGAGCCGGCGCGGACTCGCTCAGCATGGCGCGGCCAGCAGGTCGATCCCCTCGGTGCCGGTCACGACGGCCCGCACGATGTCGCCCACCGCGACGTCGGGGAACTGAGAGGGATCGAGCATGGTCACGCCGTCGACGTCAGGTCCCTGGTGGGCCGCCCGACCCACGACGGACGTCTCCTCGTCCTCGTCATCCCCCGTGGGGACCGACTCGACGAGCACGTCGACGATCTCACCGATGCGCTCCTCGGCACGCTGGAGGTTGAGCTCCTCGATGAGGGCGGTGAAACGCGAAACCCGTTCTGCGACAACGTCATCGGGCAGCTTGTCGCCGTAGGTCTCGGCCTCGGTGCCGTCCTCGTCCGAGTAGCCGAACACTCCGACGACGTCGAGTCGGGCGGCCACGAGGAAGGCCTCGAGCTCGGCGAGGTCGTCCTCGGTCTCACCGGGGAACCCCACGATGACGTTGCTCCGGATGCCGGCCAGTGGCACGCGGGCGCGGACCTCGTCGAGCAGCCCGAGGAAGGCCTCGCGACCGCCGAACCTCCGCATCGAGCGCAGCAGGCTGGCAGAGGCGTGCTGGAACGAGATGTCGAAGTAGGGCACGACGCCCGGCACCGAGGCCATCGCGTCGAGCAGTGCGGGGCGGATCTCGGCGGGCTGCAGGTAGCTCACCCGCACCCGCTCGATCCCGGGGACCGCCGCGAGGTCGGGCAGGATCTTCTCGAGCAGCCCGATGTCGCCGAGGTCCTTGCCGTAGGACGTGGAGTTCTCGCTGACGAGGAACAGCTCCTTGACTCCGCGCTCCCCCAGCCAGCGCGCCTCGGCGACGATGTCGTGCGGCCGCCGCGACACGAAGGCACCGCGGAACATCGGGATGGCGCAGAACGCACACCGACGGTCGCAGCCGCTGGCGATCTTGAGCGGAGCCCAGGGCCGCCCGTCGAGACGGGCGCGGATCACCCGTGGGCCGGAGGCGGGGACCGGTCCGTCGATGGTGACGTCGACGGGCTCCGTCGAGACCTGCTCGGGCGACGTGGGGTCGGTGGAGATGCCGTGGCCGGGCAGCGCCACGCCGGCGGACCCGTCCTGCCGCTCGACCGGGGACAACGGGAGCAGCCGGCGGCGGTCGGAGGGAACGTGCGAAGCCGGCGCGTGGCCGTCGAGGACGGCCCGCAGGTGGGTCGACATGTCCGCATAGGAGTCGAACCCCAGCACGGCGTCGGCCTCGGGCAGCTCGTCGGCGAGCTGCTGGCCGTAGCGCTCGGCCAGGCATCCGACCGCGACGACCTTCTGGGTCCTGGAGTGTCCCTTGCGCGCCGAGGCCTCGAGGAGCACGTCGATCGAGTCCTTCTTGGCCTGCTCGACGAACCCGCAGGTGTTGACGACGGCGACGTCCGCGTCGTCCGCGTCGTCGACGAGCAACCAGCCCTCCGCAGCCAGACGTCCGGCGAGCTCCTCGGAGTCGACTTCGTTGCGGGTGCACCCCAGGGTGACCAGGGCGACACTGCGCTGGGCGGTGGGAGTGCCCTGTGCCGTTGAACTGTCCAGGGCCGTCGAACTCATGGCCCCACTGTACGGGTGGGTAGCGTGGCGTCATGACCGCGACAACCGATGCGACCACCTCCCGGATCAGCGCGCTGCTCGAGCGCCACCCCGTCATCGACGGGCACAACGACCTCCTGTGGGAGGCGCGCGACCAGGTCGGCTACGACTTCGACCGGCTCGACATCGAGGCGGGGGGCACCCCCACCCACACCGACCTGCCGCGGCTGGCCCAGGGCGGCGTCGGCGGCCAGTTCTGGTCGGTCTTCGTGCCTGCGTCCTTCACGGGGGACGACGCCGTGAGCGCCACGCTGGAGCAGATCGACGCGGGCCACCAGATGGTGGCGAGGTATGCCGGCCAGCTGGCTTTCGCCCGTACGGCTGACGACGTGGCCCGCGCCTGGGAGTCGGGACGGATCGCCTCCCTGCTGGGGGCCGAGGGCGGGCACTCCATCAACAACTCGCTCGCGACCCTGCGCATGCTGCACGTCCTGGGCGTCCGCTACCTCACGCTGACCCACAACAGCAATGTCGACTGGGCCGACTCGGCCACGGATGTGCCAGTGCACCAGGGACTCTCTGCCTTCGGGGTGGAGGTCGTGCGCGAGATGAACCGGATCGGCATGCTCGTCGACCTCAGCCACGTCTCGGCCGACACCATGCGCGACGCGCTGAGGGTGGCCGAGGTGCCTGCCATCTTCAGCCACTCCTCCGCGCGAGCGGTCTGCGACAGCCCACGCAACGCGCCCGACGACGTGCTGGAGTCGTTGCGCGACAACAACGGCGTCTGCATGGTGACCTTCGTGCCGACGTTCGTGAACCCTGAGGCGGCAGCCTGGCGCGAGGAGCTCAATGCCGTGGCCGGAGCACAGGGAGTCACGCCGGCCGACGCGGCCGCGTACACCACGTTCTACGACGAGTACTGCCTCACCCGGCCCACCCCCAAGGCCACATTGGACGACGTCGTCCGCCACGTCGAGCACGTCCGGGACGTGGCGGGAGTCGACCACGTCGGCCTCGGCGGCGACTACGACGGAGTGGCCACGCTGCCCGAGGGTCTCGAGGACGTCACCGGCTACCCCCGGTTGCTGGCTGCCCTGGCCGACCGCGGGTGGTCCGACGACGACCTCGGCAAGCTCACCAGCGGCAACATCCTGCGGGTGATGAGGGACGCCGAGTCAGGGGCGAGGTCGCTGCAGGAGCAGCGTGGCCCGAGCCTGGCCACCATCAAGGACCTCGACGGCGAGCCGACTGACAGCCAGGCCCGCCGCTAGTTGCGCCAGCGGGAGATGGTCAGGCCGACGACGCGGGCGATGATCAGCGCGACGTACATGACGCCGGCCACCTGCTCGATGATCACCACCGACCGCGCGAAGGGCAGCACCGCGGTGACGTCGGAGAGCCCGACGCTGGTGAGGTTGGCGAAGGACAGGTACAGCAGCTCGAGGAAGGTCCGGTGGCCCTCGCCCTGGTAGGCGGTGAACGAGCCCGGATATACCACCTGCACGGCCATGAACAGGTGCGCGAACATCCACGACACCACCGTGAAGTTCGCGCCCACGGCGAAGATCTCGTCGCGGGTCACCCAGGAGTCGTCGAACAGGTAGCGGATCAGGCCGTACCCGGTGTAGCCGTAGAACGCGGCGTGCAGGATCGCGGACCAGAAGACCACCTGGTGGTTCGCCGGGAGGAGCCCTTCGGCGACGGTCARCGCCACGACGGGCACCCCCAGCACGACCGCGACCCACGTCAGCGCAGGTGTCGCCCTGACGGCGTAGACGGCGATCGACAGCACGAGCACGCCGAACACCCCGATGAGCGTGCGCCCGAGGGGCGTGTCCCCGGCAAAGGGGTATGCCAGCACCTCGAGCAGCTGCGCCGCGAGGAGCACCCCACTGGGGTGCCCCTTGACGGCGTTGAACCATTCACGCATGGCGACACCCTATGGGTGTGCGCCGAGGGGTCAGGTTGCGTGCCTCAGTTCGTGACGACCCTCACGCGCAGCGTCCGGGCGGCAACCACGGCCGCCAGACAGGCGGTGACCGCCATGACCAGCGCCATCGGGACGGCTGAGCCCGAACCCATCGCGCCGATGAGCGGGGCGGACACGCCACCGATGACGAACTGCGACGCGCCCAGCAGGGCAGCAGCAGTCCCGGCGGCCTCACCGTGGCGGGTGAGGGCCAACGCGGGGGTGTTGGGCAGGGTGAGCCCGCACGCGAGCAGGAGGAACCAGAGCGAGACGAGGACCATGGCCAGCCCGCCGAGACCGGTGACCGCCGAAGCCAGGAGCAACAGCGCGGCGACCGCACCGATCGACACGCCCGCGCGGACCAGCTGTCGCGGCTGGAAGCGCTTGAGCAGGAAGGGGTTTGCCTGCGACCCGGTGAGGAAGCCCAGCGAGTTCAGGCCGAAGGCCAGCCCGAACTGGGTCACGCTCAGGCCGTAGATGTCCTGCAGCACGAAGGAGGAGCCGCCGATGTACGAGAACAGCGTCGCGAACATCAGGCCACTGATGAGGACGAGCCCGACGAAGGTCCGGTCGCGCAGGAGCATGCCGTAGGTGTTGAGCACCGGACGGAGGGCCAGGGGGCGACGACGCTCGGCCGGAAGCGTCTCGCGCAGCGCGAGGCTGGCCAGCGTCACCAGGAGCACCCCCGCCACGGCGAGGATGACGAAGACGCCGCGCCACGAGGTGAGCTTGAGGATGAAGCCACCCAACGTCGGGGCGAGCACCGGCGCCAGACCCATGACGAGCATCAGGCGGGACAGCATCGTCGCGGCGGCGGACCCGGCGAACAGGTCGCGGACCATCGCCATGGCAACGACCGACACGGCTGCGTTGCCGAGCCCCTGGATCGCACGCCCGACGGTGAGGAGCTCGATGGTCGGGGCGAAGGCACAGAATACCGAGGCCGCGATGTGCAGTGCCAGTCCGGCGATCAACGGCCGGCGCCGACCGATGGCATCGGCGAGCGGGCCGACGAGGAGCTGCCCAAGCCCCATGCCGAGCAGGATGCCGGTCAGCGTGCCCTGCACGGCCGACTCCGATGCCGCGAGGTCGCGGGTGATGGAGGGCAGCGCGGGGAGGTAGGTGTCGATGGTCAGCGGACCGATCGCGATCAGCGCGCCGAGCACGAGGACGAAGCGAACGTAGGAACGGCCCGTCGGGGCGGTCTGGACACCAGTGGTGGGATGCGGTGACGGCGTGCCCGTGGAGGTCGCGGTCGACGTCGGGGCGGTCGAAGCCTGGGCGGTCGAAGTCGGGGCGGTCGAAGTCGGGGCGGTCGAAGTCTGGGCGGTCGAAGTCGGGGCTGTCGGAGTCGGGGCGGTGGCGTCAGTCAGGGTCTCGGGGGCGGCAGTCACCTCTGCGCAACGACGAAGGGCACGGGATCTATTTCATCCCGCGCCCTTCGATCTCAGGTGATGTCGCCCACGCCGTGGTCAGTCCCTGCCGGTGAGCTCCCAGGCGTCGAGCGACTCCTCGACTTCCTCCCGACCGGCCAGGCCTCTCGCGACCGGGTCGTTGTCGTAGCGCGAGTCGGGCGCGTAGCCAGGCGTGTAGCCGGCGCCGGGCAGGACGACCTCGTCGGTGCGCTCGACCCCGGCGTCGGCCGGAGCGGCCTGTCCGTCGAACACCGGCTCCATCTCGGGCACCTCGTCCCCACGCATCAGGGCCAAGGTCATCGGCAGGTCGTCGAGCTTGATCAGCACGTCGCGCGCCTTCGAGCCCTCGGACGGACCCACCACCCCACGGGACTCCAACAGGTCCATCAGTCGCCCGGCCTTGGCGAACCCGACGCGCAGCTTGCGCTGGAGCATCGAGGTCGAGCCGAACTGGGTCGTCACGACGAGCTCGGTCGCCTGGAGGAGCAGCTCGAGGTCGTCGCCGATGTCGTCCTCGACCTGCTTCTTGGCCGCGACCACGGTCACGTCCTCGCGGTAGCTGGGCTTGAGCTGTGCGGTCACGTGCTTGACGACCTGCTGGATCTCGGACTCGGTGACCCACGCCCCCTGCACGCGCATGGTCTTGGACGAACCCATGGGCAGGAACAGCGCGTCGCCCTGACCGATCAGCTTCTCGGCACCGGGCTGGTCGAGCACGACGCGGCTGTCCGCCAGCGAGGACGTCGCGAACGCCATCCGCGACGGCACGTTGGCCTTGATCAGGCCGGTGACGACGTCGACCGACGGCCGCTGGGTGGCCAGCACGAGGTGGATGCCGGCGGCCCGCGCCAGCTGGGTGATCCGGACGATCGACTCCTCGACGTCCCGCGGGGCGACCATCATCAGGTCGGCGAGCTCGTCGACGATGACCAGCAGGTAGGGGTAGGGGTGGATGACCCGCTCCGACCCCGCCAGCGGCTTGACCTTGCCCGCCTTGACCGCCTTGTTGAAGTCGTCGATGTGCTTGAACCCGAACTGCGCGAGGTCGTCGTAGCGGGTGTCCATCTCGCGCACCACCCAGGCGAGCGCCTCGGCAGCCTTCTTGGGGTTCGTGATGATCGGCGTGATGAGGTGCGGGATCCCCTCGTATGCCGTGAGCTCCACCCGCTTGGGGTCGACCAGGACCATGCGCACCTCGTCGGGCGTGGCCCGCATCAGGATCGAGGTGATCATCGAGTTGACGAAGCTGGACTTGCCCGCGCCGGTGGCGCCGGCGACGAGGAGGTGCGGCATCTTGGCGAGGTTGGCGATGACGTAGCCGCCCTCGACGTCCTTGCCGACCCCCATCACCATCGGGTGCTCGTTGCCCCGCGCCGCCTGGCTGCGGAGCACGTCGCCGAGGCTGACCTTCTCGCGGTCGGCGTTCGGGATCTCGATCCCGATCGCGGACTTGCCCGGGATCGGCGAGAGGATGCGGACGTCGGCGGAGGCCACGGCATACGCGATGTTCTTGGAGAGCGCGGTGACGCGCTCGACCTTGGTGCCACGGCCGAGCTCGACTTCGTAGCGGGTGACCGTCGGTCCACGGCTGAAGCCGGTGACCTGGGCATCGATGTCGAACTGCTCGAGCACCTGGCTGAGCGACTCGACCACGCGGTCGTTGGCGGCGCTGCGGGTCTTGTGCGGTGAGCCGGGTTCGAGGATCGCGTTGTCGGGCAACGTGTAGGTGATGTCGCCCGCCAGGGCGAGCTGCTCGACGCGCTGTGGCAACGGGGTCGTCGGCGGCGCCTCGAGCGCGGCCTTGACCTCGATCGCCGGGCCCCTGACGGGAGAGGCGGGTTCGGCGGCCGCCGAAGGGGCCAGCACGCCGGGCGAGGTCGGGCGCTTCTCGCCCGGGCGGAACCGCCGACCGTCGGGTGCCACGAGGGCGGCCTGCTCGAATGCCTCGTCCCCCTCGAGCGGACCGTCCGGGTCGATCACGCGGCGACGACGCTTCGGCTTGTCCTCGCCCGCATCGGTGAGCGCATCGGTCCCGGGGTCGTCGGCTCCGCGGTGGAGCAGGTGGTCGCGCAGCTCGGCGAGTCGGGTCGGGACCATGTGGACCGGGGTCGCGGTCATGACCAGGAGGCCGAAGAAGCCGAGCATCAACAGGATCGGCACCGTGCCGTAGACCGACACCGCCGCCTCCAGCGGGCTGGAGGCGAGGAAGCCGATGATGCCACCGCCGTCGCGCATCCCGTCGGCGCCCCGCGGCGGAGTGGGGACTCCGGCAGCGACGTGCGCCAGGCCCGAGGCAGCGAAGGCGAGTGCGCCGAGACCGACGCCGATGCGTGAGTTGGCCGAGTCGTCCTGCGGTGCCCGCAGGAAACGGATGCCGAGGAAGAGCAGGGCGAGCGGCACGGCATACGCCACACGCCCGAAGGTGCCGGCCACGATCGCGTGGATCACGTCGCCGATCGCTCCCTCGAAGGCCCACCACTCGCGGGCGGCCACGACGATCGACAGCCCGATGAGGGCGAAGCCGACCCCGTCGCGGCGGTGCTCGGGCTCGAGCTCGCGGGCGCTGCTGCCGACCCTGCGCACGGCTCCACCGGCCACGTGTGCCATGCCCATCCAGGTCCCCCGGACGGCGCGCAGGGGCAGCGGCAGTCCGCCCCCGCTGGCCTTGCCACGGGCTGGGGACTTGCGAGGCGCGCTGCTCTTGCGGTTGGCGGGGCGTGTTGCGGTGCCCCGGCCCCCGGATGAGCGCGCCCCTGCTGTTGATCGCGTGGGTGTGGACGGACGTGTCGCCATGGTCCGCAGGCTACGCGAAGGTCACACCGGACACACGCGTCACACGCGTTCCACGGGCAGGCAATGTGCACGTCCGGGCCTCGACCGAACGGCCGATTTGCCGTCCCCGATCGGGCACGAAGGCCCGGCAGCCCTTACCAGCGCGCACGCCCGGTGGGACGCTGGGCCTTGCGTCTGGCGGGGCCTGTGCCGACGACCAGAGATGGTCGTCGGCACAGGCGCGCACCCAGGGGGAAAAGGTCGCGCGGGGACGGCGGTGCCGACCCACCCCGCCAGACCGCTTGGCAGCACGCCGCCCAGCCCGGACCGCCGCCATCTCAGATCGCGGGAACCCCGCCCACCTGCTGGATCACGCTGGGTGGGTGCCGCTACCCTCGACGACAGGTCATGAGTGTCAGCGCGAAGCCCCGGCTTGCTGACCAGCAACCCTCCTCCGCGGTGGGGTGCTCCGGGTGACGACCGGGCCGACTGCACCCGCAGTCGGCAAGCGCGGACTCGGGAGCTCTCTCGGGTCCCACCCGGACCAGGAGCTCTACCCATGTCGATCGCGAGCACTCCGCCACCCGCCTTCCGTCGCAGCGCGCCCCTCGCACACGCCCGCACCCAGAGCCACCTGCGTCCCGTTCCCGACCCGGGATCGCTGGGCGAGGTCGGCCCGCTGCCCGCGGTCGTGTCCGAGTCGCTGCTCGTGCCGACGGTCGACGGCGCCGTCGACTACGCCAACTTCGACCACGCGGCGTCCACACCCGCGCTGGTCAGCGTCAAGAAGGCCGTCGACACGGCGTTGCGCACCTACTCGTCGGTCCACCGGGGCAACGGCTGGGCCTCCCGGGTGACCTCCGCCTGGTACGAGCAGGCGCGGGCCGAGGTGCGGGCGTTCGTCGGTGCACGCGAAGGCGACGAGGTCGTCTTCACCCGCAACAGCACCGACTCGTTCAACCTCCTGGCCCGCTGTCTGCCGCGTCACACGCAGGTGTTCGTCTTCGAGTCCGAGCACCACGCCGCGCTGCTGCCCTGGCCGAGGAACCGGACCCATCGGCTTCCGGTCCCCGGCAGCGTCAGCGATGCGAGGGCACTGCTGAGCACCGCACTCCGCGACCACCCTGGCAGGAACCGCCTCGTCGTGCTGGCCGGCGCCTCCAACGTCACCGGTGAGATCTGGCCGGTCCGCGAGCTGGCCGCGATCGCCCGCAAGGCCGGCGCGCGGGTGGTCCTCGATGCCGCGCAGTACGCTCCGCACCGCCCGGTGGACCTCGACGACCTCGGCGTCGACTACGCCGTGCTGTCGGGCCACAAGCTGTACGCGCCGTTCGGCACGGGAGTCCTGGCGGGTCGGGCCGACTGGCTCGACGCTGCGGCGCCCTACCTCGCCGGTGGCGGCGCCACGAAGTCGGTGACCGAGCGCGGCGTCGTGTGGCAGCAGGGGGCTGCACGCCACGAGGGCGGCAGTCCCAACGTCATCGGCGCCATCGCCCTGGCGGCCGCGTGCCACGCCCTGCGCGCGCACTCCGACGCCGTCGAGGAGCACGAGCACACCCTGGGCGCGCGCCTGCTGGAGGGCCTTGCCGCCATCGACGGTGTGCAGACCTACTCGCTCTTCAGCCCCGACCACGAGCGCGTGGCGGTGGCGACCTTCACGATCGACGGCGTCGACTCGTCACTGGTGTCGGCCGCCCTGTCGGCCGAACACGGCATCGGGGTCCGGGATGGCAAGTTCTGCGCGCACCTGTGCGTCGACGCCCTGCTCGACGACCCGTATGCCGTGGGCTCCACGACCGCCGTCCGCGCCAGCGTCGGCCTGGCCACGACCGCGGAGCACGTCGAGCGGCTGCTCTCCGCCGTGGCCGAGCTCGCCGAGCACGGACCGCGCGCCGAGTACGTCGACGGTCCGCAGGGCTGGTCGCCKGTCGGCGACCCGCGCGCGCTCGACCTCGCCCGCCCCTGGTAGCCAGCAACCTTTGCTAGCAAAGGTTGCTCGTTGAGGGACAGGTTGCACCCTGTCCGTCAACGAGGAACTTGTG
>NZ_JBFUEP010000036.1:0-49421 GCF_056403895.1 Pedococcus sp. P2_E5 | reverse complement strand
GCTGCGGGCGTTGTGGCTGCGTGACGGCGGGTGCACCTTCCCGGACTGCACGGTGCCGGCGTCCTGGTGCGACGGTCATCATCTGCGGCACTGGGCCGACGGCGGTGCCACCGACCTGGGGAACGCCGCCCTGTTGTGCGGGCGGCACCACACGATCGTGCACCGCAAGGGCTACCATGCCGAACTCGTCGACGGGCGGGTCCGGTGGGACCTGACCGCCGGCGCCTACGACCACTGGCTCGCGGAGCTATCGAGCGCGGGCGCGGGCGGGGGTTCCGGCTTCGCAGAGCCGCCGGCGATCAGGACCTACGACGTGTGGGGCGAGCTGGAGACAGCCGCCGCCGGGCAGAGCGCCGTCGAGGGCGCGGCAGGGGCCCCACCCTGGCGACCATGACCTAGCCCCACAGCCCGCCACACCCGGCGGGCCCGCCGGCATGCCCGCTGGCCTGCCCGCCGGCGGGGCTGCAGGTCGACAGGGCGCGCGTCACACCGGGGCGAACGAGCGGTCGTCAGGGTGCCGCTCCCGCTGACGAGTGAGCGAAGTCTCTGGTCGCGCGGCCCTGGCATCGGCTACCGTCGCCGAGCACCGAGGAGGCGCCGATGTCACTCACACGGATCCACAACTTCTCCATCTCCCTCGACGGCTTCGCCACCGGCGAGCCGCAGTCCGCCGAGGCGCCGTTCGGTCATGCGGGCGAGCGACTGCACGAGTGGATGTTCGCCACCCGGTTCTGGGACGCGAGCGGCGGCACCGTCGGCGTCGACAACGCCTTCGCTGAGCGCCACAGTCCCGGCGTCGGCGCCGAGATCATGGGTGCCAACAAGTTCGGTCCGCCGGGTTGGCGGGACGATCCGGACTGGAAGGGCTGGTGGGGGCCGAACCCGCCGTTCCACACACCGACCTTCGTTCTCACTCACCATCCGCGGTCCTCGCTGGAGATGGAGGGTGGCACCACGTTCCACTTCCTCGACGCCACTCCGGCCGAGGCGCTCGAGGTCGCCCGCGAGGCAGCCGACGGGCAGGACGTCCGGATCGGCGGAGGGGCCACCGTCGTGCGCGACTTTCTCGTCGCCGGCCTCGTCGACCACATGCATCTCGTCCAGGCCCCGATCGTGCTCGGGCGAGGTGTCCGGATCTGGGATGGTCTGGAATCCCTCGAGGATGCCTACGACATCGAGGCGGTCTCGTCCCCCAGCGGCGTCACCCACCTCACGTTCACGCGCAAGATCCCCTCGTGAACGTCATCGCGAACGTCCGTCCTCAGGGCGAATCACGAAGGCTCAGGCCCGCGCCCAGCACCCACAGCGGTACGAGGAGCAGGGGCAACGTGTAGAGGCTGAACAGCTGCGCCGACGCGACGACGTACCCGGCAACACACATCCATCCAGGCAGCTGCCTCGTCCGCGCCGACGCTCGAGCCAGCAGGAGGATGGTGACCCCCGCGCAGAGCGCAGCCGGTACGAACATCACGACATATCCGAGCTGCGGTAGGAGCTCGCGTCCCTGTTCGATGCCCGGGTCGCCGGTGAGTCGACCGAATTCGACGCTGAGTGAGACCGTCGCGAACGCCGCCGCAGCCAGACCGGCAAGCGCTGCGAAGGCTGTTGCAGTCAGACGCGCCACGAGGTTCTCTGTGCTGCCAGAGCCCGGAGCGTCGAGGGACTGCGTCATGCGTACGACGAAGGCGATGAAGAGCAGCCCCGAGAGTGTCAGCAGATATCCGCCCGCAGCATGCCGCAGCCGGTCGACCGTGCTGTCGAAATAGGCGAAGGATGGAGCGGCATCCGCGAACGCGCCAACCAGGTCCCCGAGCAAGGCGGTCGACGATGCAGTGAAGAGCAGTGCAAACCCCAGGCCCAGGAGCCTCACGACTCGGGTGTGGCGGTCGCCGTGTTCCATGGGCCAATCGTCGCCCATCTGCAGCCGCGGCGCAGGGGTCGCCCTGGGGTCCACAGCTGTGGCCCAACAGCTGACGAAGTCGAGACCCTGGGGAGGATGACGGGAACGGCTGTTGGCGAGACTGTTGAAGCCCCACCCGGAAGGCGAAGAGAGATGCTGCACTCACCAGGGAACGACGCGCCGCGGAGCCCGACCAGGTGGGCGCGTCGAGGAGCGAGGCTGGCCAGCATGGGGTTCACGGTGGCCTTCATCGGGACGACCATGACGGCGTGCGCAGGGTCAGACGCCAACACGCCGGTCGCCCAGAGCCCTACCGCGAAGGACGAGGCGCCCACCACTGCCACCAAGGCCCCTTCGACGTCGGCCGCCGAGGTCACCTTCGTGCAGGATGCAGGAGGCGAGGGGGGTGAATCCTCGGGACGAGTCGAGATGGAGGTCATCGCTGCCTCCGGACTGGGGGTGCACGTCACCATCTCCATGTTCACCGACCCCGACGCCAAGGACCCTGAAGAGGTGATGAAGCAGACCTGGGACGGGTCCAGACTGCTCACCTTCGGCTCGATGAGCGATCCGCAGTACGTCCTCTATGAGGCAGTACAGGAACACCCCGACGCCTGGAGTGGCCTGGGCCTGTGGTCACGCGAGCTGATTGGACCGGCCACGGGGACGACCTGCGACGCCCGTGATCGAGGCCGCACCATCCTGAAGCGAGACGCGGTCGGATACCGCTGCGCGACCGTCGCCACCGCTCAGCAGGACGGCTTCAGCTCCGACTACTGGTTCGACAAGGACACCGGAGTGCTCCTGGAGACCGGGGCCCTGCACGCAGCAACCTTCACACTGCGTCCGCAGACGGATGCTGCGACCTTCTCCACAACTCCTCCATCGGGTTCGAGAGCCACCGTTGTTGCTGCGCGCAAGCCATCGGCGGCAGGCACTGACAAGGTGCCGCCCTTCAGCCTCGAGCTGCTCACCGGCGGGACGGCAACCTCGGCCGCGTACGGCGGACACTCCTACGTCCTCGCCTTCTTCAACTCAGACACCTACTGGGACTCGCCCGACTCCTGCCCTGGCTGCCTGTCCGCCCTCAAGGCCCTCCAAGAGATGACAGGCAAGGGCAGGACGCCCCCCGTGCTCGCGGTCCAGGTGGGCGAGAAGGGCAAACCAGGGTTCCCGCTGGTCCCGCCCGGCGTCACCCTGCCGATCGCCAACGCCCCGACACCCGAGCTGCGCAACGCCCTGGGCCTGTCCAACGAGCTGGCCATCGCGTTCGTCGGGCCGGACGGGACAGTGAAGGTCAGCTACGACTCGGCACCAACCCCTGCGCAGCTGCGGCAGGCACTCGCCACCATCAGCTGACGAGGGCCGACCCACGGCCAGAGCCCGCCCACCCGCCACAGACCTGAACGACCCCTGGGAGCCCTCATGTTTCGCCACCGAGCCGCCCGCTCCCTCTCCCGCTCCCGGTCCCTGCCCCGCTCCCGCTGCCCCTCAGCGCGGTACGTGGCGCGCGCGGCCATCGGGGTGCTGACGTTGACCCTGTTCGCATGCGGCTCGGCGCCTCGGGGCGACGAGATCGCCCGAAACGAGGGTGACTTGGTGGCGGGCGTACCTCCTGATCAGCTGCCGCGAGTTGCCGCCGAGCTGGCCGCCGCAGGGCGGATCGCGTACTACCTCGGGCCGACAGCGGCGGGTCACGATTTTGACGGGATCGCCTGGATCGACAACCAGGGACCACTGCTCATCATCGAGGCCAACTACGGCCCTTGCGACCCCGGGGTCGAGGGATACTGCGGCGACCCGATCTCTGTCAGCACCCAGGAATGGGAGCAGTTGCCGACCGGTTTCCCCTGTGCGCGGCTCGAGCCACGGCTGTCGGTGCCGACCGCCGTGATCAGCGGCCAGCTCCACCTGTTCACCGGGCGACTTCAAGTCAAGATCGTCGACGACGCCGATCTCGACGTCCCCGACCGCCCGGTCGAAAACGCCCTCGCACTGGTGGCCCAGTTGCGGAATCTGTCCGGCACGGAGCCACTGGGCCAGCTGCCTCCCCCTGCACCAGAGGTCGTCGGATGGCTGGACCAGAGCTGCCCTGCGGACGACTGACTGTGGACCTCGTGGAGTCGACGGGTGCGGATGTCGTCGTCGGGTTCAGCACCTGATCTCGCATTCCGATATCCGATCGGCGGCCGAGGTTGACACCAGAAGACCGACGGGTCGACCTTGGGGTGGTCCAGGAGCCCAGCCAAGGAGACGGTGTCATGGCCAGCTCGATCTTCGCCAGGATCGGCACGATCAAGGGCGAGTCCCGCGATGCCAAGCACAAGGACGAGATCGAGGTCCTGTCGTGGTCGTGGGGCGTGTCCCAGTCCGGCACCACAGGACACGGCGGAGGGGGTGGTGCAGGCAAGGCGAGCTTCCACGACTTCACCTTCGCCCACCACGTCGACAAGGCCTCGCCGCTCCTGATGAAGGCGTGCGCCACGGGGCAGCACCTCAAGGACGCGACGATCACCCTGCGCAAGGCCGGCAAGGGCCAGCAGGAGTACCTCATCATCACGATGACGGACCTCCTCGTGACGAGCGTCTCCACGAGCGTCAGCGCCGAGGGGGACGCCACGATGGAGAGCGTCGGGCTCGCGTTCGCCAAGGTCGACCTCGAGTACAAGCCGCAGAAGGCAGATGGATCGCTGGAGGCCGGAATCCACTTCAAGTACGACCTCAAGGCGAACAAGGAGGGCTGACCGTGGCACGCCCACAGGGGCACTAGTCTCGGTGGGTGAGGATCCAGGAGCTCGACTGGGGCACCACCCCGTGGGGGGAGATCAGCCTTCGCCAGCGCTGGGACCGCGTCACGGAGCGGGACGTGTACGAGGTCAAGCTCGGGGACGACTTCCTCATGTCCAGCCAGTTCACCGCGGGTGAGCGGGAGCTGGCGCGGATCGGCCTCGCGGCGGTCACCGGCGCCTCGCTGACCGTCCTGGTGGGCGGGCTGGGACTCGGCTACACCGCCGCGGCAGCGCTCGAGGACGACCGGGTCATCGAGCTGACCGTGGTCGAGGCCCTGCCGATGGTCATCTCGTGGCACGAGCGCGACCTGCTGCCCGACACCGTCGGGCTGGCAGCGGATCAGCGGGTGCGCCTGGTGAACGACGACTTCTTCGACGTGGTGCGCGCGGGCCGCGCCGACCGCACCTACGACGCCGTGCTGGTGGACATCGACCATGCACCCGACTGGCTGCTGCGTGACGACCACGGTGACCTCTACACGGTCGAGGGCTTCGCCCGGGTCGCCGCCATGATCACCGACGACGGGGCGTTCGCGCTGTGGTCGGACGAGCCGCCCGAGCCCGAGGTGGTGCGGCGCATGGGCGAGGCCTTCGAGCGCGCCGACGCCCATGTGGTGCCGTTCCCCAACCCGCTCACGGGCGGACAGTCGACCAACACCGTCTACCTGGCGGTCCGGCCACGTCGGTTGGTTCGGCCATGACGCACGGCGAATCCTCCGCTCGCGCCGGCGTCGCTCGATCCGCGGCCGCCCTCGCCCTCACCGCCACGCTCGCGATCATCGCGCTCTGGTCCGTCGCTGCCATGGAAATCCAGACCGCATTCTCCCAGTGGCTGTTCAATGACCACCTGCCCCTGGCCATTGCCCTCACGATCACGGGGGGAGCGGTCTCCGGCGGATTGGCGCTCATGGCCCTGAATGAACCCAGCAGCTCTGCGAGGTCAAGGACCCAGGCGCGATTCGCCCTCAGGTGCCTCGGCGTCGCTGTCCTGGTTTCAGCAGGCATGCTCCTCATCGTCAGCGGGCAGGGGGCGTGACCCGCCGCGCCCACTGACTGCCCTCCGCCTTGGTCCACTGACTGACTCAGCCTTGGCCCACTGACTGCCTCAGCCTTGGCCCGCCGACGGGCACATATTCGGTTGTCGTCAGGAGGGCGCCCTGAGAGGCTCTCGCCATGCAGCCCAGCGCCGTGGACCCGCCGTTCGACCAGCTCCTGGCCACCGCAGAGGCAGTAGCCCAGGCTCGTCCGGAGGTGGACCTCGAGATGGCTCGGGAGGTGTTCCTGGAGGCGGCGACGTTGCTCTACAACGGCCTGGCCCTCGATGGGCTCGACGAGCACGACGCCAACGCCGTCGTCGCTGGGCTGTGCCTCGACCTCGTTGCCGCGGATCCGGGCTCCGCGGTGCGGGCGCATGCGCTCGCAGCCCTGGAGGCACCCGGGGACCTGCATGACGCAAAGGGTGTGGCCGCGGCATACGAGGTCTCGGCGAGGATCCTGCAGCTCTGAGAAGGTGACGCTGGAAGCGGCACCCACCTTCGAAAATGTCGGGCGTCCAGTCAGTGCCGTCCGTCAGAACGCCGCGACTGTCAGAACGCCGCGACTGTCAGAACGCCGCGACCCCGACGGTCACCGCGAGGGCCAACCCGAACGCGTAGGTGCCCATGGCGCCGGTCATGCGTGGCGCAGACTCCGAAGCGAGGGTCGTGGACCTGAGCATCGAGTAGGCGTGCAGCAGGCGGGACGCTGTGGCGGCGACGATGAGCGCGGAGGCCCAGGGCCCCGGCGACAGCCATCCCACGAGCAGGAACAGGGCGATGAGGGTCGGGACGTACTCGGCCGCATTCCCGTGCGCCCGTTGCGCGATCAGCAGTGGGTCGGCGGGATCCGTCGGCATCTGGCTGCCGCCGCGCTTGGCTGCGTAGCCACGGTTCAGCGAGACGTTGAAGCCGAGGACGAAGATCGCGGCGGCCAGGATGGCTGAGCAGACGATGGCTGTGGTCATGACGGTTCCTTCCATGAGGTGTGGGTGAGGACGTGCGAGACCAGGTCGGCGCAGTAGGTCGTGCCCAGCAGGGCGTCGGCCTTGCGCAGCGCCCCGGGTGAGGTGACGTTGACCTCGATGAGGTGGTCGCCGATCACGTCGAGGCCCACGCACCGCAGGCCGTGCGCGCGCAGGGTGGGAGCGAGCCGGTCGACGATCTCGAGGTCGCGAGGAGTGAGCTCGGCCGGGCCGTCGGGGCTGACGATGCGGAAGTCACCCGGCACGGGGTGCCTGATGCTGGCACCGACGGCGACCCCGTCCAGCACGTAGATCCGCTTGTTGCCGGCTTCGACCTGCGCCAGGTAGGGCTGGGCGACCACCGTGCGAGTCCCACCTGACGTGGAGGTCTCGATGATCGACGCGAGGTTCGGATCGTGGTGCGACAGCACGAAGACACCACGTCCGCTGAACCCGTCCACCGGCTTGACGACGATGCGCTCGTGCTCGGCCAGGAAGGAGCGGATCGTCTCGCCGTGCGCCGTCACGACCGTCGGTGGCACGAGGTCCGGGAAGGACAGGCCCAGGAGGTGTTCGCTGCACGCCCGCACGCCGCCGGGGGCGTTGACCATCGCCGTGCCGCTGGGGTCGACCTGGTCGAGCACGTACGTCGCCGCGAGGAAGTCCAGGTCGATCGGGGGTTCGAGGCGCATGAACACCGCGGACACGTCCTCCAGCCGCACCAGCACCTCGGGCCCGGCGTCGTACCAGGGATCCGGCACGGTCCAGCGGCACCCGGCCGCCGGAGTGGACGGCGCGAGCTTCAGCGCCCGAGCCCGCGCCACGGCTCGTCCGTCGACGACCTCCAGCTGTCGCGCCTCGGTGACCAACACCTCGACGCCGAGCTCCTGCGCGGCGTGCATCAGGCCGATGCTCGTGTCCAGGGAGGCGTCGAGCCCGTCGAGCGGGTCGACGACGAACACGGTCCTCATGCCGCCACCTCCCGGGTGCCGACCAGGTCCAGGAGCTGGCTGGGGTCGGCCGTCTGCCACTGGTCCCCGTACGTCGAGAGCGTGGGTAACAGCAGCTCGAGCGCCTCGCGACGCAACCGCTCGTCGTACAGCAGCGCCCAGATGGTGCCCAGCAGCTCGGTCGTCGGGCGCTGGGAGTCGAGGTACCTCAGCTCCAGGTACCCGCCGCGGGGCCGGACCGGCGGGAAGATCGTGCCGAGGTGGTACCGGTCGTCCTCGGCTTCCGGGATCGGCAACCGTTCGGCGGCCAGGGCGAACGCGGCATACGCGCCGATCGGGTCCCGCACGTCGAGGTGCCGGCCGTCGTAGCCCGTCCTGGCCGGGTCGATGCCCTGCCAGATCAGGGTGCGCTCGAGAGAGTCGCCGTAGGCCGCGACCAGCGCCGGCCCGGCGAGGTTGGCGACCAGCCACTGCTCGCGACCGGCGGTGCCCGGCAGCAGGTCCACGCAGACCTGCAACGAGGCGGTGAGCCGCATCATCCGCCGGCCGGAGTCGCCGGTGCGGTCGAACAGCTCCTGCATCGCGAGGTATCGCGGCGTCGGCAGCGCCAGGGGAACCTGCGCCAGCGAGCGCCAGGGGTCGACGCCGGTGAGGGCGACCTCTGCGACCTCCGCGACCTCCGCACCCCCGGCGACGGGCGCGCTCCCGGTCACGGCGCGCAGGCTCCAGTCGACCTCCCGGAGCAGGGCCTCGACGGAGGTTTGCGGCGGCAGGCTGAGCTCGAGCTGGCCACCGGGTTCGTATGACGGGTGGCCGCGTTCGACGAGGTCGTCACCGATGCGCGGCGTGCCGAGGACGTGCATCTCGAGCTCCAGGCCGATCCGGCGCGGTCCGGTGGAGGGGCTGAACGCCCGAATCACTGCTTCCCTCATCGGTCCTTCTCCATTTCGGTGCAGTTGCACTGCGGTCAATTACCGCTAGAGTGACCCTCGTGGCCGAACCTGTCAAGAGGCATTACCGCTCGCCAGCTCGCACGGCGGCGGCGGAGGAGACGCGGGCCCGCATCCGCCGCGCCGCGCTCGAGCTCTTCGTCGAGCGCGGGTTCCAGGGCACGACGCTCAAGGACGTGGCCGACCGGGCAGGTGTCGGTGAGCGGACCCTCTATGACGGCTTCGGCACCAAGCTCGGCCTGCTCAGGCACACGATCGCCATGCTGACGATGGGTGACGAGTCCCGGGTGCGGGCCGTCGACCGGCCCGAGGCGGTCGCCGCTCGCTCGATGGACGACCCGCGCGAGGCGCTCGCCGCACACCTCAAGGGCGCGACCGACCTGATGAACCGTGCCGGCGACCTCATCCTGATGGGCGACTCCGTGCCGGGCGTCGACCCAGGCCTGGCACGCACCGTCACCCGCGGCAACCAGGCTGCCTACGAGCTGAACCTGAAGCTGGCACAGCGGTTCCACGACCGAGGTGAGCTCCGGCCGGGCCTGGGCGCTGCGGACGCCGCGGACATCATGTACACCCTCACGTCCCCCGGTGTGTTCCGCACGATGCGGCGCATGCGGCGCTGGAGCCAGCGCAGGTACTACGAGTGGGTCCTCTCCACCGCGACCCAGCAGCTGCTCTGTGACGGCAGCACGTGAGGTTCGCCATGCACGTTCGGCGCGTGAGACTGGCACACAACAGTCGCCAACATGAGACAGACTCAGGCTCATGACGATTGAGGAATCGGTTGCCAGCGAGATCCTCCAGGTCGCCCGTGAGCAGGTGCTCGAGCGCGGTGAGCCCCTGACCTACGGCCAGATCCTCGACGTGCTGAGGACCCCGGACGACCAGCTCGAGGAGCTCCTGGCGCTTGCCCACGAGGTCCGGCTGCAGTTCAACGGGCCCGAGGTCGAGGTCGAGGGCATCGTCTCGATCAAGACCGGCGGTTGCCCGGAGGACTGCCATTTCTGCAGCCAGTCCGGCCAGTTCAGCTCTCCGGTGCGCTCCGTGTGGCTCGACATCCCCGAGCTCGTGCGCGCCGCGCGGCAGACCCGTGACACGGGGGCGAGCGAGTTCTGCATCGTCGCCGCGGTGCGTGGACCCGACGCCCGCCTGATGGCCCAGATGCGCGAAGGTGTGGCCGCGATCAAGGCCGAGGTCGACATCCAGGTGGCCGCCTCCCTGGGCATGCTCAGCCAGGACCAGGTCGACGACCTGGTCGACATGGGCGTGCACCGCTACAACCACAACCTCGAAGCCGGGCGGTCGTTCTTCCCGCAGGTCGTGACCACGCACTCGTTCGAGGAGCGCTGGGACACCTGCCTCATGGTCAAGGAATCCGGGATGGAGCTGTGCTGCGGCGGGCTGGTCGGCATGGGCGAGACGCTCGAGCAGCGCGCCGAGCTGGCCGCCCAGCTGGGCGAGCTGGCCCCGCACGAGGTGCCGCTCAACTTCCTCAACCCGCGCCCCGGCACTCCCTTCGGTGACCTGCCGGTCATGGACTCGGGCGACGCCTTGCGCACGATTGCCGCGTTCCGTCTCGCGCTGCCGCGCACGATCCTGCGGTATGCCGGCGGACGCGAGCTCACGCTCGGCGACCTCGGCACCCGAGACGGCCTGCTCGGTGGGATCAACGCCGTCATCGTCGGCAACTACCTCACGACCCTGGGCCGCGACCCGAAGGAGGACCTCAGCCTGCTCGCGGAGCTCGAGATGCCGATCAAGGCGCTGAGCGAGACGTTCTGAGAGCGGGACGGGTATGCCGGGCGAGGACCCTTGGTGCGGCCGCTGCGGCCTCGCGCGCGAGGAGGTGGACCACTCCGCCTGCGACCGCGCGCTGGCGCTGGAGCCGCCCCGGTTCTGCGGTCAGTGCCGACGGCGGATGAAGGTGCAGGTCCTCCCTCGGGGGTGGTCGGCGCAGTGCGCCGTGCATGGAGAGACCCGCAGTGATAGCTGACGTCCATGGCTGACCTCGACCGCTTGATGGCTTTCGACCGCGACCATGTCTGGCACCCGTACTCGTCCGCCGGGACGGCCTCCGCGCCGTACCTCGTGGAGTCGGCGTCGGGAGTTCGGCTGTCATTGCGTAGGCCGGATGGCTCGGCTCTGGAGGCCATCGACGCCATGTCGTCGTGGTGGTGTGCGATCCACGGCTACGCCGTGCCCGAGCTCGACGACGCGGCCCGTTCGCAGCTCTCCCGGATGAGCCACGTGATGTTCGGTGGCCTGACCCATGAGCCGGCGATCGCGTTGGGCGAACGGCTCGTGGCGCTCACCCCGGAAACCCTGCAGCGCGTCTTCTTCGCCGACTCGGGCTCGGTGTCCGTGGAGGTGGCGATGAAGATGGCCCTCCAGTTCCACGTCGGCGCAGGCACACGACGCACGCGCTTCTTCACGATCCGTGGGGGCTACCACGGCGACACCTTCTCCCCGATGTCGGTGACCGACCCGGTCGGGGGCATGCACTCACTCTTCACCGGCATCCTGCCCGAGCACGTCTTCGCCCCCCTCCCGCCCGCCGGGATCGACGTCCCCGCCGACGACCCTGTCATGGCCGCCTGGGAGCGCGAGACCCGCGAGCTCTATGCGGCGCACGCGCACGACGTCGCCGCGGTCATCGTCGAGCCACTGCTCCAGGGCGCCGGAGGGATGCGGTTCCACAGCCCCCACGTGGTGCAGGTCCTTGCCGAGCTGGCGCGCGAGCACGGAGCC
The DNA here is from genome assembly GCF_056403895.1 of Pedococcus sp. P2_E5. Lineage (NCBI taxonomy): Bacteria > Bacillati > Actinomycetota > Actinomycetes > Micrococcales > Intrasporangiaceae > Pedococcus > Pedococcus sp. P2_E5. The sequence continues at coordinate 38,085 of NZ_JBFUEP010000036.1, read as the reverse complement.
CTGGTGATCCTCGACGAGATCGCCACCGGCTTCGGGCGCACCGGTACCATGTTCGCGATGGAGCGGGCCGCGGTCGTCCCGGACATCCTGTGCGTCGGCAAGGCACTGACCGGCGGTTACCTCTCGCTGGCGGCAGTCCTGTGCACCGACGAGGTGGCCGAGGGCGTGAGCCGCGAGCTGGCCGGAGGCGCGCTCATGCACGGGCCGACCTTCATGGCCAACCCGTTGGCCTGCTCGGTCGCGCTGGCCAGCCTCAACCTGTTGCAGGACAACGACTTCAGCACCCAGGTGCGCCACCTGGAGACCGGACTCGCCACGGGCCTCGAGCCCGCCGAGGGCCTCGACGCCGTGGCCGACGTCCGCGTCCTCGGTGGGGTGGGCGTGATCCAGCTGCGCGCACAGGCGCGCGTGGCCGAGCTCACGGCTGCCGCGCTGGCGCGGGGGGTGTGGATCCGACCGTTCCGCGATCTCGTCTACACGATGCCCCCCTACGTCACGAGCCCCGAAGACCTGGCCACCGTCTGCGACGCCATGGTGCAGGCCGTCGCCACGGTCCACGGCTGAGAGGATGGACGCGTGAGCAGCTTCCTCGACTGGCTGGCCGACCGGGCCATCGAGCGTGACCGCAAGGGACTTCGCCGCGAGGTCAGGCCGTTCAAGTCCGGTGACCTGGTCGACCTGGCGGGCAACGACTACCTGGGACTGCGCCGACACCCGGCCGTGATCGCGGGTGCCGTCGCTGCCGCGGAGACCTACGGCGGTGGGGCCGGGGCGTCCCGGCTCGTCACCGGCACGCTCGAGATCCACGAAGAGCTGGAGCACGCGCTGTGCCTCCTCACCGGGGCACGCTCGGCGCTCGTGCTGTCGACGGGCTACCACGCCAACCTCGCCGTCCTCACGTCGTTGGCCGACCCCGAGACCCTCATCGTCTCCGACGCCCATGCCCATGCCTCCCTCATCGACGGCGCCCGCCTCAGCCGAGGCACGGTGGCCGTCAGCCGCCACAACGACCTCGCCCACGTTCGCGAGCTGCTTGCCGGCCGCACGCAGCCACGGGCGATCGTCGTGGTGGAGTCGGTGTACTCGGTCCTCGGGGACGCGGCTCCTCTTGCCGCGCTGGCAGACCTTGCCGAGGAGCTCGGCGCCGTGCTCGTGGTCGACGACGCCCACGGACTCGGCGTCGTGGGGGAGCGTGGAGAGGGCGGTGCCGCAGAGGCCGGGATCGCCACTCGAGACCACGTCGTGGTGACCGTGACATTGTCGAAATCGCTTGCGGCCCAAGGCGGGGCGGTCCTCGCCCACGATGGCGTGCGCGAACACCTCGTCAACACGGCACGGCCGTTCATCTACGACACAGGGCTCGCGCCGGCTGCCGCGGGCGCCGCCCTCGCCGCCCTCGACGTCTTGGCCGGGGACGACCGCCTGCCCGCCGCCGCACGAGCGAACTCGGCGCTGCTCGCCGCGGCCTGTGGCGTCGCCACACCCGCTGGGGCGGTCCTGTCAGTCACGATGCCGGGCCCTGCCGAAGCACTCGCGGCAGTCGCCCACGCCGAGCAACACCGCCTGCGCATCGGCTGCTTCCGGCCACCGTCCACACCGGACGGCAGCTCGCGGCTTCGGCTGACCGCCCACGCCGACCACGGCCCCGAGGTCCTCGACCATGCCCTCGACGTCCTGCGCGCACTGGTCGCCCATGACTGATCCGATGTCGCCATGACTGATCCGATGTCGACTGACCCGACGTCGCCTGACCCGATCTCGCTGCCCAAGGTCGTCGTCGTCACGGGTACCAGCACCGGAGTAGGGAAGACCGTGGTGACGGCTGCCCTCGCCGTGATGCTGCGCAGACGCGGTGCCATCGTGGCCGTGGTGAAGCCCCTGCAGACGGGCGTGACCTCCGACGAGGACGGCGACCTCCAGGTCGTGCAGCACCTGCTCGGCGAGGACCCGGGTGTCACCTTCCACGAGTTCGTCCGGCTGCACGCGCCGCTGGCGCCGGACACTGCCGCCCGGCTGGAAGGGGCGACCCTGCCACAGGTGGCCGAGCACGCCCGGTCCATTGCCGCCCTCGCCAGCGAGGTCGACGTCGTGCTCGTGGAAGGCGCCGGCGGGCTGCTGGTCCACCTCGACAGTCGCGGAGGGACCTTGGCCGACATCGGAACCGCGTTGCGCTACAAGGGAATCAGCGTCGGGTTCGTCCTCGTTGCGGGCCCGAGCCTCGGCACCCTCAACCACACCGCCCTCACTGGCGAGGCCCTTGCCTCCCGACACCTCCCGCTGCTCGGGGTCGTGGTCGGGTCGTATCCAGAGGATCCGGGCCTTGCCGAGCAGTCGAACCTCATCGACCTGCCGCGCACAGCCAAGGCACCCCTCCTCGGACGCCTGCCAGAGGGTGTCGGCGGCCTGACCAGCAGCGAGTTCGGCCTCCAGGCACCTGGCTGGCTGTTCAGGAGCTAGTCATCGCGTCCCTGCGCCAGGGACTCCGCCTCGGCCTGCCTGGCTCACGGACGTGCTATAACCCTCCGTCAGAGATTCCGACTCTCACGGGACCCCGCGGGAGTAGATTCCAGGTGACGGGCAGACTGCTTGTCACGGGGAGGTCTTGGGAATGTTTGCAGTCATCTTGTATGGCTTGTTCGGCCTGGGGGCGGTGGCCTTCCTGGCGGTGCTGGTGCTCGGCGCGGTCAACCGGGTACGGGGCCGCGACAACGGGGAGTGGCAGGACGAGCGTGTGGAGGGCCAACCGCCGAACGTGCGCCCAGGTCCCGGCTGGGGCAACGGGGGATCCTGGAACTAGCCGCGCCGCTGCCGGCGTGCCGGGACGGATCGGGGCCAGGTCAGGTGGCGTCGGTCGCGCGGTAGACCTGGATGCAGGTCGGGCCCACCTCGACCGGACCCGGAGGGGTCGGGGGAGCCGGAGGGCCGGGCCGCTCGTCGGTGGAGTCCCACAGCAGCTGGTATGCCGTGAGGCCGGGTACCTCGGGAAGCGTCACCTTCTCGGGATCGCGGCCGCCGTGGAGCACGACGAGCACCGATGCGTGACCGATCCAGGCGCCGTTGAGCAGCATCTGCAGCGTGCGGGTGGACGGGTCCTCCCACCGCCCGTTCTCCATCAGCTCCCCGTCGGCTCCGAACCACGCGAGATCGGTCGACCCGTCCTCGTGCACCTCGCGACCGGTGAAGAAGGTGCGCTGCCGGAGCACCGGGTGGTCGGCGCGCAGGCGCGTGAGGAACCGCGTGGTGGCGAGGAGGTCCTGCTGCCACCCGTCCAGTCCCCAGTCGAACCACGACGTCTCGTTGTCCTGGCAGTAGGGGTTGTTGTTGCCCCCCTGGCTGCGGCCGAACTCGTCGCCCGCGTTGAGCATGGGTACTCCGGTCGCGAGCAGCGTCGTCGCGAGCAGGTTGCGCGTCGACCGGCGCCTGGCTTCCTCGACGTCCGGCTCGGCGGGGCCGGTCTCCGGTCCCTCGACCCCGTGGTTCCAGGAACGGTTGTTGTCGCTGCCGTCGCGGTTGCCCTCGCCGTTCGGGCCGTTGTGCTTGGCGTTGTAGCGGGTGAGGTCGGCGGTGGTGAACCCGTCGTGCGCCGCGACGAAGTTCACCGACGCGACGGGCCCGCGGTCGCGGGAGCCGAAGAGGTCCTGGGACCCGGCCATCCGGGTCGCGAGCTCGCGCACGCCGTGGCCCTGGTGGTGGCCGGCCGCCTGCGCCTTGAGGTCGTCGAGCCAGAAGGTGCGCACGGAGTCGCGGAACCGGTCGTTCCACTCGGCGAACGGCGGCGGGAACTGGCCGGTGCGCCAGCCGTGCATGCCCACGTCCCAGGGTTCGGCGATCAGCTTGACGCGGGACAGCACCGGGTCGACGCGGAGCGCGACGAGGAACGGGTGGTTGGGGTCGTAGTCGTCGTTCTGGCCGCGCCCGAGGGCCACCGCGAGGTCGAACCGGAAGCCGTCGACGTGGCACTCGTTGACCCAGTACCGCAAGGAGTCGAGCACCATCTTGCAGACCATCGCGTGCCGCAGGTCGAGGGTGTTGCCGCAGCCGGTGACGTCGATGTCCTGACCGCGCTCGTCCAAGCGGTAGTAGGCCCGGTTGTCCAGGCCGCGCCACGACAGCGACGCCCCGGCGCGGCCGGACTGTTCGGCGGTGTGGTTGTAGACGACGTCGAGGATGACCTCGATCCCCTCGGAGTGCAGCAGTCGCACCATGCCCTTGAACTCGTCGAGGGCACCCTGCGGGTCGGGGGTCGAGGCGTACATCGCGTGCGGGGCGAAGAAGCCCAGCGTGTTGTAGCCCCAGTAGTTCGTCAGCCCGCGCTGGACCACCTCGGGCTCGGACGCGAAGGCCTGCACCGGCAGCAGCTCCACGGCGGTGGCGCCCAGGGCCTTGAGGTGGGCGATGACGGACGGGTGGCACAACCCGGCATACGTGCCCCGGAGGTGCTCGGGCACCTCGGGGTGCTGCATGGTGAGGCTGCGCACGTGGGCCTCGTAGACCACGGTGTCGGCCAGCGGCGTGTGCGGCGGCGCGTCGCCGCCCCAGTCGAAGCCCTCGTCCACGACCACGCAGCGCGGCACCGCGCCGGCGCTGTCCATCGTGCTCTGGACCAGGTCGTCGCCCTTGAGCCGGTGACCCACGCGGTGGGCGAAGACCTCCGGTGTCCACGACACGTCACCCTCGATGGCGCGCGCATAGGGGTCGAGGAGCACCTTGGCCGGGTTGTAGCGCAAGCCCTCTGCAGGGCGCCACGGTCCGTCGGCGCGCAGGCCGTAGCGCTGACCGGCCACGACGCCGGGGAGGAAGCCGAACCAGATGCCGTGGGTGCGCTCGGTGAGCGGCACCCGGCGCTCCGAGGTGCCGTCCGGGTCGTCGGTGTCGAAGAGGCAGACCTCGACCGAGTCGGCGTGACCTGCGTAGACCGCGAACTCCGCCCCGCCCTCGACGAGGGTCATGCCCAGGGTGGGAGGAAGGTCACGCGGGCGCGGGGCATGCGACATGGCCCCAAGCCTAGGCAGTGGTTACGGTTGGGCACATGACGGATCCCACCTCGCTGCCCAACTTCCCCCCGCCCGCGAACGAGCACCCGCTCCGCGGTCGGGTCCTGGACGCCCTGATCGACCAGGGACTGGCGCCCAACGTGGACAACGACGGCGATGTCGCCTTCACCGTGCAGGACCAGCAGCTGTTCGTGCGGTGCACCGAGGGCGACTTCCAGATCATGCGCCTCTTCGGCCAGTGGGCCATCAGCGACACCGTCCCCAGCGACCCGCTGACCCGCCTGGCGACCTGCAACGAGATCACGCTGCAGATGAACGTCGTCAAGGCCGGCCTCGCCAACGACACCCTGGTGGTCACCAGCGAGCACATCGTCGACCAGACCAGCAACGTGCCTGCCCTCGTCAACGTCTCGATCCAGCTCGTCCTGGCCGGCGTGCAGATGTGGCACGAGCGGATCATGGGCGGCGGGGACGGTTCCGGCCCCGACGCAGGCCAGCCCGCTCCCGAGGGCGACCCGGCATGAGCGACGGCACCTCCACCAGCGTCGTCTCCCTCGAGGTCGAGGGCGGCATCGCGACGATCCGCATCAACCGTCCGCCGATGAACGCGCTCAACGCCGAGGTGCAGAGCGCCCTGTCGGCCGCGGCCATCGAGGCCGGTCAGCGTCGCGACGTGTCGGGCGTGATCCTCTACGGCGGCGAGAAGGTCTTCGCCGCCGGCGCGGACATCAAGGAGATGGAGCGGATGTCCTACACGGACATGGCCGATCATTCCGTCTCGCTCCAGGACTTCACCCGCACCATCGCCAGGATCCCCAAGCCGACGGTCGCCGCCATCACCGGCTACGCCCTCGGCGGTGGCTGCGAGGTGGCCCTCGCGTGCGACTTCCGCGTCGCCGCGAAGAACGCCAAGCTCGGCCAGCCCGAGATCCTGCTCGGCGTGATTCCCGGCGCCGGCGGCACCCAGCGGCTGGCTCGCCTCGTCGGGCCGGCCAAGGCCAAGGAGATCGTCTTCTCCGGCCGTTTCGTGTCCGCCGACGAGGCGCTCGCGATCGGGCTCGTCGACGAGGTCGTCGAGGCCGAGGACGTGTATGCCGCCGCGAAGGCGCGACTTGCGCCGTACGTCGGCGGTCCCGCCTACGCGATCCGCGCCGCCAAGGAGGCCATCGACCGGGGGATGGACACCGACCTCGAGACCGGTCTGGAGATCGAGCGGATGCTGTTCAGCTCGCTGTTCGCCACCAAGGACCGTGAGATCGGGATGAAGTCGTTCGTCGAGAACGGCCCCGGCAAGGCGAAGTTCGAGGGCGCCTGAGCGATGGCCCCCCCGACCAAGGCGGCCAAGGCCGAGGCAGCCGCGACCAAGGCCGCCCCGGCCAAGGCCGCCCCGGCCAAGGCTGCCACGGCCGAGCAGGTGGCCGCCGCCTACGCCGACAACAAGCTGGCCCAGGTGCTCTACCACGACTGGGAAGCCCAGACCTATGACGAGAAGTGGTCGATCTCGTTCGACCGCCGCTGCATCGAGTACGCCCGCGACCGGTTCGACGCCATCACCGGCTCGCCCGATCCGTTGCCCTATGCCACGGCCCTCGAGCTCGGGGCGGGCACGGGATTCTTCTCGCTCAACCTCAAGCAGGCTGGCATCCTCGATGCGGTGCACGTCACCGACCTGTCGCCGGGGATGGTCGAGGCAGCCAAGGCCAACGCCGAGATGCTGGGATTCCCGGTCGAGGGCAGGGTCGCCGACGCCGAGCGAATTCCCTACGACGACAACACGTTCGACATCGTCGTCGGCCACGCCGTGATCCACCACATCCCCGACGTCGAGGCTGCGTTCCGCGAGATCCTCCGCGTGCTGAAGCCGGGCGGGCGGTTCGTCATCGCCGGCGAACCGACCACGGTGGGGGACCGTTATGCCCGCCGGCTCGGCAGCCTCACGTGGAAGGCGACCAAGGCCGTCACACAGCTGGCGCCCCTTCGTGAGAAGTGGGCCAAGGACCAGGAAGCCCTCGACGAGTCGTCCCGGGCCGCTGCGCTCGAGGCAGTCGTCGACCTGCACACGTTCGACCCGGACGACCTGGCGCGGACGGCCCTGCGAGCCGGTGCCATCGGGGTACGCACCCAGACCGAGGAGCTCACCGCGGCCTTCGCCGGGTGGCCGATCCGGACCTTCGAGGCGGCCGTGAAGCCCGGTGCGCTGGGGTGGAGCTGGGCGATGTTCGCGTACGGCTCCTGGAAGCGGCTGTCGGCCGTCGACCGGGTCCTCGCCAAGGCCGTGCCCGCGCGGTTCTTCTACAACGTCGGCATCACCGGCGTGAAGCCCTGACGGCTCGACCTCGCCACGACCTGGAATCGAGTCACGTGACCTCGGCAGCCAACGCGGACATGTCGCCCGCCGACCACGGCGAGCGGGCCGAGCACGGTCCCTTCGGGCTGCCCCGACCCCTCGCCTGGGCTCGCTGGGTGGGCTGGGCGATGGCCAACCGCGCCTTCACGCGCCACCACCTGTTGAGCTACCTGCGGATGGCCCGGGCCAGCGCCCGATACCCCTCGTTGCGGTTCGAGGGGCCGTGCTTCATCGGTCCCGACGTCCGGTTCGAGGTGCGCGAGGGCTACGGCAGGCTGGTCGTGGGCGCCTACACCCACGTCGGGGCGCACGCACGGTTGCGGGCCCACGAGGGGACCCTGCGGGTCGGACCCAAGTCGGTCATCGGCATCCGCAACACCATCAACTGCTGGATCGACATCTCCGTCGGTCAGGCCTGCCTGTTCGGCGACGACGTCTACATCTGCGACTTCGACCACGTGACGACCTCGCTCGACGTGCCGATCAAGGACCAGGGCATCGTGAAGTCACCGGTCCGGATCGGTGACGACGTCTGGCTCGGCACCAAGGTCGTCGTCACCCGGGGCGTCGACATCGGGGACCAGTGCGTGGTCGCGGCCTCCGCCGTCGCGCGCGGTGAGTACCCGCCGAGGTCGGTCGTCGCCGGCATACCCGGCAAGGTCGTCAGGACGCGCACCTAGGAAGGTTCACCCGGGTGGGCCCGGCGAGCGTGGTCAGCCGACGACGGCAGCTGCGAGCCTGGCGTCCAGCGAGGGGAACGTCGCGTCCCGCGCCGCCAGCCGCGCGGCCTCAACCCGGGCATCGTCACGGCGACCGTCCTCGACGAGCTGGGCCAGCTGGTGGAAGTCGCGCCGGTGCCCTTCGGCCCGTCGCCGGGCGTAGTCGACCGACTGCCCGCGGGTCACCAGGAACGCCCAGTCGCTCGACAGTGCGTGGAACAGCGACGTGAGCAGCTGGTCGAGGTCTGGCCTGCGGGTCTGCAGCCGACCCGCGCCCCGCTCCCTGGCGACGAGGTCGAGCCAACGCCGCTGCAGCCACTCGTTCTCGTGGGCGATCTGCCGCACCCCCGGACCGTCCCACACGGAGAAGTCCTTGCCGGCTCCCCAGGAACCGGGACCGAGGTCGAGCTCGCCGGCGACGTGCCCGGCAGCGATCGCCTTCTCGAGGGTGGTGACGGTGACTCCGGCCGCCCGAAGGGCTCGGATCGCCTTGCCCAGGAACGCCGGACCTTCGTGCCACCAGTGCCCGAACAGCTCGGTGTCGTATGCCGCGACGACCAGTCCCGGAGCCCCGGTCACCTCGTGTGCGTGGCCGAGCCTGGCACGGACTGCGGCGACGAAGTGCTCGACGTCGGCGTCGACCTGGGCCGCTGCCGAGACCGGGTCGTAGGGCGACTTGTGCTCGACCCCGACCTCTGGCTCGGTGATCGCCCACAGCCGGATCCCGGTGAACTCCTCGCGGGCGTGGAAGTCGCGATAGGCCCCGGCGCCCGGGTAGCCGCTGCGCGAGGACCAGATGAGGTTGGTGACCTCGAGGTCGCGGGGGACGGCCACCAGGTCGCTCCCGCTGACTCGCCAGGCGCCGTGCGGGTGTCCACCGGCGTCACGGACGGTCTGCTCGTCGACGACGAAGTGGCTGATCCCGGCGGAGGTGAAGGCGGAGGCCAGGGCCGGGGACCAGGCGCACTCCGGCGCCCAGATGCCGTGGGGCCGGACGCCGTGTCGCCACGCACTGTCGGCCAGGCCCGACTCGAGGGCGACCTGGACGAACTCGGGTTGGAGCAGCGGCAACAGAGGGTGCGCGGCCGGGCCGCCCAGCAGCTCGACCACGCCGTCGTCGCGGAGCGCGCGCAGCACGGGGGAGCCCCCGGCACGCCACCGCGAGGTGAGCAGCCCCTGGACCCGGCTCGCAGCGGCATACTCCACCGCGGCCGTCTCGCGACGGTGTGGATCGCCGTCGAAACCCATCTCGCGGGCTCGCTGTTGCCACAGCCCGACCCAGGTCTGGGTGTCCTGCCGCATGCGGGGGTGGTCGAGCTGGGCGGCGAGCACGGGAGTGACGCCGAGGGTGAGGACGTCGCGATGACCTTCTGCCGCAAGGGAGTCCAGCTCGGCGACCAGGGGAACGTAGGACTCGGCCCAGGCCTGGAACAGCCACTCCTCACCGAGCGGCCAGATGCCGTGCCCGGGCAGCCAGGGGAGGTGGGAGTGCAGGACAAGACAGAAGGCGCCCGGCACCGAGGAAGTCACGAGGCACAAGTCTGCCGCACCCTCGGCTCTCAGCCCGCTGGGCGGTCCACGAGTCTCGCGAGCTTCTGCGGCGCCATCAGGCAGTAGCTCTCGGTCAGCAGCTCGGTGACCTCTGCCCAGTCGACGTCGGTGGTGAGGACCAGCCCGACGACCTGGGGGTTCCACTCGGGCTTGTAGAACGGGAAGCCCGAACCGACCAGCGCCTCGAGCTCGTCGCCGGAGGAGCGGAAGGTGATGACGTCGATGGGTCCGGTGGCACGGGCGGCCCGGCCGAAGACCGAACGCCCGGCCGGGTCGATGCGCGCCAGGTGGGCGAAGGTCCGCTGCCTGATCCGCCAGCGCACACCGATCCAGGCGTCCTGCTCGTGGGACTCGGGCAGGGACAGGCAGATCCCGCCGACCCGTGCGACCAGGCCCGGGGCCAGGTCGAGTTCGAGGGCGCTCATGGTGCCGACGCTACGACGCGCCACCGACAGGTGGCCACGCTGTGGTGGAGTGGACTCGTGACGACACCGCTGGCGGGACGACCCCAACCGGGCACCGCCCTGTCCGTGCCTCCTGGTCCCGGGTTGCGCCACGGCATGGTCATCGACGCCGGCGAGCTCGTCGAGCGGTTCTCCCGTTCCTCCGGCCCCGGCGGCCAGGGGGTCAACACCACCGACAGCCGGGTCGAGCTCGACTTCGACCCGAGCACCTCCCGAGCCGTGGCGGCGCTGCCCGAGGCCACTCGCGAACGCCTGCTGGACCGGCTGGCCCCGAGGCTCGTGGGCGGCAGGCTGATGGTGGTCGCCTCCGAGCACCGCTCCCAGCGACAGAACCGCGTGGTCGCCCGCCAGCGCCTGGTCACCCTGCTGCGCGAGGCTGCCGCACCGGATCCACCGACGCGTCGCCCCACGCGGCCGACCCAGGGTTCCCAGCGGCGCCGGATCGAGAGCAAGAAGCGCAGGGGTCAGCTGAAGACCGGTCGCCGCACCGTCGACGACGGATAGCCCTTGCAACGGGACGAGCCCCGGCGGTAGGTCTTACGGGGCAAGCCTCACGATGCCGAAGAGGTCGAGGCAGCCGTCGACAGGTGGACCCAGGACGAAGTCGTCCACCGTCACCGAGCCGACGATCGCCCGCACTTCTCGGTCCCAGTCCTCGGGTGGATGCGCCTGTTGGGCTGCCACGAGGGACCCATGGGTCGACTCCCGGGCGAGCAGCCGCTCACCGTGGCCGAGGCCGGTCACCGTGACGTCGAGCCCGGGCAGCCACCGACCCAGCTCGGTGGCCAGCTCCTCGGCGTCGTACTCCCGGCAGTGGTAGAGGTTCGAGGGCTTGTCCCGCCGCCCGAGCCCGGGGGAGAAGGTCAGCCGGTTGGGTGTCGACAGCACCAGCACGCCACCGGGTCGGGTGACCCGGGCGAGCTCTCGCACGTAGTCGCCCGGCGTCCAGATGTGCTCCAGCACCTGGAGCGAGACCGTCACGTCCGCAGCGCCTGTCACCAACGGCAGCGCCGTGAGCGCACCCCCCAGGTATGCCGCCCGCTCACCTCCGTGGGTCCGCGCGGCACGGACCGTGGTCGCCGCGTCGTAGTCGACCCCGACCACGCCCACGTCCGGCCACGCGCGGCGCAGGAGGCCCGCGGCATACCCCTCGCCGCAGCCGGCGTCGAGGACGACGCCAGGTGATGTGGGCACCCAACTGGGGACGGCGGCATACCCCGCCTCGTGGCGACGGAACCAGTAGTTCTCATGCCAGATTCCCGGGGCCGTGCGCTCTCCAGTCAATGAGAGGACGTGGGGCTCGACCTGCGGAGCTACCGATGGTGGGGCCACGTGAAAGCCTCTCCTCGGCGCTGGACGTCTCAAGGGGTCAAGATATCCCCACCGTGGTCGCTCAGCGACGGAAGGATGTGGTCAGAAGGAGCTATTGCAGTCCGGGTACAGGGCGGCGAAGACTGCGACGTGCAGGGGTAAGCAGCTACCACCTGGGAGGCCATCATGCTGCGACGACTTTCGCTTGTCCTTCTGACCGGATTCCTGGTCCTGCTCGGCGGTCCCGCCTATGCGGCACCCACCACCGAGACCCACACCGCGAAGGGGGTCGTCGAGACGTTCGTGGACGTCGTCCCCACCTGTGAAGGTGGCGGGGCGCTGTACACGATCACGACGACGGCCAACTCGATCGAGCACGTGACCGCCTTCGACGACGGCCGCTCACACGAGACGTTCACGCAGACGGGCACCTTCACTGCGACACCGCTCGAGGACCCGGCCCTGCCGAGCTACACCGGCAAGTTCACTGTCTGGGGCGGCTTCAACGCGAACGGGTCAACGGTGAACGGGACGTTCACGTTCAGCGTGCGCGGAACAGGCTCGGACGGCTCAACCTTCTCGAACCAGAGCGTGAACCACTTCAACCAGCGGCCCGACGGCACGGTCCACGAGTTCTTCCACTGCCACTGAATGGTGACCGAAGGTCTTGGCCTAGCCACCGGTTAAGGGGCTAGCCAAGGCCCTCGCCATGCTCTGACTGCGGGCGCACCGTGTCTGACTACAGGCCGCCTCCGCCGTCCCCCGGGCCCCACTGGCCCGGAGGGCTGCTGCCCAGTCCCTGCCCGGATCGGGGGTCGTCCGGCCGGTAGCTCGGGTCGCCCGTTGAGGTGCCGCGTCTGTTGAGCACCAAGACCAGCACGCCAATTGCCGCGACGATGATCAGGATCCACAACCACCACATGGCCCGCTCCCTCCCATGACGTGGTCGCAAGGACGACCGGCACCGAGTGTCTCGCCGGTAGCTGACCCCTGTCTACGTGCAGGGCACCGCCGAGTTCGGACGAGAGTCCACCGTCTTCATCGCTGGCCGCCCGGCTGCGCGATCGTGGTGCACCTGTGGTGTGGGCACCGTCACTCCTCCTGCGCGACTGCGGACTTGCGCGGGGTGCCTCGTGGTGAGCGTCACGCGGTGCTGGCGTGTCGATTCCGGGCACGGGCTGTAAKGATGGCACCTGACCCAATTTCGATCCCATCGACACCCATTCAAGAAGGGGACGATCAGTTCATGAACATCGTCGTCTGCGTGAAGTACGTGCCGGATGCACAGTCCGACCGCACGTTCAACGAGTCCGACAACACCACCGACCGGGTGGGCGTTGACGGTCTGCTGTCCGAGCTCGACGAGTACGCCGTCGAGGAGGCCCTCAAGCTCGTGGAGGCCGGAGAAGGCGAAGTGACTGTCGTCACCGTCGGCCCGGACCAGGCTGCCGACGCGCTGAAGAAGGCCTTGCAGATGGGCGCCGACAAGGCGGTCCACGTCAAGGACGACGCGATCCACGGCTCCGACGCCGTGGCGACCTCGCTCGTCCTCGCCGAGGCCATCAAGAAGACCGGCACGCCTGACCTCGTCATCACCGGCATGGCGTCGACCGACGGCACGATGAGCGTCGTCCCGGCGATGCTCGCCGAGCGCCTCGGCCTGCCGCAGGTGACCTTCGCGTCCGAGCTGTCCGTCGACGGTTCCACGGTGACGATCCGCCGCGACGGTGACGCCGCCTCGGAGACGATCGTCGCGACGCTGCCCGCGCTCGTGTCGGTCACCGACCAGATCAACGAGCCGCGCTACCCCTCGTTCAAGGGGATCATGGCGGCGAAGAAGAAGCCGGTCGAGGAGTGGGCGTTGTCCGACCTCGGCATCGACGCCTCCCAGGTCGGCCTCGACGCCGCCTGGACCAAGGTCGAGTCGTTCACCAAGCGCCCCCCGCGCGAGCAGGGCCAGATCGTCACCGACGACGGCGACGGCGGCACCAAGCTCGCGGAGTTCCTGTCCGCGCAGAAGTTCATCTGAGCCGGCCAGAACAGAAGAGAGGAACCACTCATGGCTGAAGTACTCGTCCTGGTCGACCACGCGAACGGCACCGTTCGCAAGACCACCTCAGAACTGCTCACCATCGCCCGCCGCCTCGGCGAGCCCAGTGCCGTCTTCGTCGGCCCCGGGTTCGACGCTGCGAAGGAGACGCTGGCCAAGTACGGCGCGGAGAAGATCTACCGCGTCGAGAACGCCGATGTCACCGACTACCTCGTGGCGCCCCAGGCCGAGCTGCTCGCGCAGCTCGTCGAGAAGACCTCCGCCGCCGCGGTGCTCATCCCGAGCAACTCCGCCGGCAAGGAGATCGCCGCGCGCCTGGCGATCAAGACCGACTCCGGTCTGATCACCGACGCCGTCGACGTGCAGGCTGGGGAGGGCGGTGGCGTGTCCACCACCCAGTCGGTCTTCGCCGGTTCCTACAGCGTGAAGTCGACCATCACCAAGGGCACCCCGATCATCACGGTCAAGCCCAACTCGGCCGCTCCGGAGGAGGCTCCCGGCGCTGCCGCCGACGAGGCGTTCGAGCCGACCATCTCCGAAGCTGCCAAGGGCGCCAAGGTGACCGAGTCCAAGCCCAAGGAGGCCACCGGCCGCCCTGAGCTGACCGAGGCCGCGATCGTGGTCTCCGGTGGTCGTGGCACCGGCGGTGACTTCTCGCCGGTCGAGACCTTCGCGGACTCGCTCGGTGCCGCCGTCGGCGCCTCGCGCGCCGCCGTCGACGCCGGCTGGTACCCGCACACCTCGCAGGTCGGCCAGACCGGCAAGCAGGTGTCGCCGCAGCTCTACGTCGCGTGTGGCATCTCCGGCGCCATCCAGCACCGTGCGGGCATGCAGACCTCCAAGACGATCATCGCGATCAACAAGGACGAGGAAGCCCCGATCTTCGAGCTCGTCGACTTCGGCGTCGTGGGTGACCTGTTCACGGTCCTCCCGCAGGCCACCGAGGCCGTCAACGCGTCAAAGGGCTGAGGCCCCGAAGGGCTGACACCCACCCGGGCTGAGCACCGCTCACGCCACGCCGAAGGCCCCCGACCAGCTGGTCGGGGGCCTTCGGCGTGGGCCGGCCACCCGGCACACCGAGAAGCGGGCGGGTGCCGGCCACCCGGCATGCCCACGAGTGGCGTATGCCGCGTGGCCGGGCGCCGAGAACGCCCCGGACCACAGGGGGTGGTCCGAGGCGTTCCCCCGGTCTGCGCCGTGCGCACGCAGGTTCCGGACGAGGTTCCCGGGTCCCCCTCACAGGGCCCGGGAACCTCGCGACCCTCCGCTGGCTGCTAGCGGATGGCGTTGGCGGCAGCGACGACGTCGACAAGGCCGTGGCCCTTGTCGAAGCTCGTCGTGCCGTTGGTGCCGGCTTCGTAGGCGGCACCGTCGGCGTACTTGTACGCAGTGGTCTCCAGGGCCGCCTCGATCTGCGCCGGGGTGGCGTTCGGGTTGGCCTGGAACAGCTGGGCGACGATGCCCGAGATGTGCGGGGTGGCCATCGAGGTGCCGCTGATCGTGTTGTAGTCGCCGCCGTCCTTCGGGTCGAGCCCGGAGGAGCAGATCGGCAGGTAGACGCGGCACGAGCTGGTGATGTCCTCACCGGGCGCCGAGATGTCCGGGTAGGTCGACTGGTTGCCGGCCTTGCCGCGGCTCGAGAAGTCCGACACGGTGCCGTCCCGGGTGCCGGTGTTCCGGTCGAAGAACGAGGCGACCGACAGGATGCCGGGGGTGGGGTCCTTGCCGGGCGGGTTGGACAGGTCCTCGGACCCGTCGCCACCGTCGTTGCCGTTGGCCCAGACCGAGACGACGCCTTCCTTGACCAGGGCACGCTGGATCTTGGCCGTGGCCGAGTTCGGGTCGAACGCGCCACCACCGCTGGGGCCGTAGGAGTTCGACGTCACCTTGATCGGCGGGCAGGTGCTGGCCGCGACGCCCGCGCCACACGGGGCGTTGTGGTTCTCGAGCACCCAGTTGAGGGCCGCGTCGGCGCCGATGATGAACAGCACGGCACCGGTGCTGATGCTGACCAGGCTCGAGCCGGGGGCGGCGCCGTGCATCTTGGTGCCGTCGGACAGCGTGACGTCGCGACCGGCGACGATCCCGTTGACGTGCATGCCGTGGCCGCCACCCGACAGCAGGTCGGTGTTGGCCGAGCCGGCGTCGACGGGGGCGCAGGTGCTCTCGGTCAGCGGTTCACAGACCATCTTGAGGTTCTTGACCACGGCGGAGGTGCCGTCGGGGTTCTTCAGGAACGGGTGCGTCGGGTCGACACCGGAGTCGATCACGGCGACGGAGACGCCCTTGCCGTCCAGGGCCGTGCCGTTGGCGCCGGTGAGGGTGGTGCGCGCCTCGTCGCCGCGGGTGGCCTTGTTGGAGGTCGACAGCAGCATCTCGATGGGCTGGTTGCCCTCGACGTACGTCACGCCGGGCTGCGAGCGAACCGCCTGCACCTGGGCGGGCAGTCCCGTGGCCACGACGACGCCGACCTTGTCGAACGTCGTCACCGTGCGCAGACCAACGGCCTGCACGGCCTGGGTGGCGGCCGCGGTGTCGGTGCCGTGCACGAGGACGGTGGTCGGGGTGGCGGCCTTGAGCACGCCCAGCTGCGAAGCCAGCCAGGGTTGGACCGGCGCGAGGGACGCACCTTGGCGTGGCAGGCCTGAGGACAGCAGGCCAGCCGAAGCGGGCGTGGCGAGGGCCAGGGCGGCCAGGGCGGCCGTGGCGGCCGTGGCGGCCGTCGCGACGACTGCCCGGGTTCTGTTCGGGGTGTGCATGTAGTTCCCTTCGTGGACCAGCAACGACGATGGTCGGTATGCCGTGTCCAACGAAGGGATGCGGGTGCGGTTACGCCGCGGTTGGTAAAGGGACGGTCAGGAAAACAGTCGGGCCCCGCGCTACCGGGTCACGCTGATGCCACCGGGGCGACCGGCGAACTCCGCGTGGAGGCCCACCACCTGCTCAGGGCTGCCCTCGACGAGCACGGCGAACACGGTGTACGGCAGGACCACGAGGTTGGCGAGCGCCGGGATGCCCACCCGCACCCCGCCTTCCACCGTCGGCCGGACGGACTTGATCCCCTGGGGGAGTACTCCCCACACCAGGGACCGGCCGTCGGCCAGGGAGATCGTGGCGTAGCCGAAGGCGGTCTCGGGGTCGGCGCCGACGAGCTGGGTCTGGAGCCCCCCGGACCCCGCGACGACGGCACCTGCGTCGACGCTCGCCGTCAGGGGCGCTCCCATGCGAACCTCGCCCAGCGAGATGGTCAGCTCCACGGCCTTCCTCGGCGGCGTGGTCGTCGACGGCGGTCCGGTGACGGTCACGTCGTACGGCGGCAGCAGCGAGGGCGCCTCACCGTCCATGTGCAGCGCCAGACCCGCGCTGCCCCCGCCGTCGCTGAGGGCCCAGGTGGGCATGCCCGCACTCGTTGTCAGCCAGCCCACGTCCCTGGCTATCGTGGTCACGTTCTGTGGCACGGGAAACGAGATGACGTATGCCGTGAAGTCACCGGCCGCCCGCGTCACCACGGTGTGCTCGGCCATTGAGGCGGCGACGCTGGGCTCGTAGACGACGTCCTCGGCCTCGCCGGGGACGACCCCGACGAGGACGCGCTGCCCCGATGTGCCGTCGACCTCCCGCCACGCCGCCCCGGTGCTGAGCAGGGCGGCGCTCAGGGTCGCCGCGCCCGCACCGTCACGGGCGACCTTGACGGTCATCACGCCTCCGTCAACCCGCAGGGCGTAGGAGACCCCGGACGCCACGATGGTCGCCGCACCTGAGAGCTCGGGCTGCGCGGGCTGCCAGACGTAGCTGCCGGAAGAGATGCCGCTCGGGGTGCCTGCGGGTGGCGCCGTGCGTGCGGGACCGGCCAGCTGGAGCGCAACGACCACCACCAGGGCCGCGGCGGCGGCCGCCGCAGCACCGGCAGCAAGCCACCGGGCGGTCCGCCGGTGCTGGCGTCGACGGCCTTGGGCGAGGACGTCCGCGATGGAGACGTGCATGGCCGGGGCGGGGTCGGTGCGGAGGCGCTCGATGAGGTCGAGGTCACTGGACATGGGCTTCCCCCTTGTCGGAGATGAGGCTTCGCAGGCGTTCGAGCCCACGCGAGGAGGAGGACTTCACGGTGCCGACGCTGACCCCGAGCAGCTCGGCGACCGCGCGCTCGGACAGGTCTGCGTAGTGCCGCAGGACCACGACCTCGCGCTCGCGGGCCGGCAGCTCCTGGAGGGCTCGCACGAGGTCGAGTCGCGTGCCGGCGTCGTCGGTCGCCGTGCGCCCGTCGACGTCGTCGCGGACGTCCGCCACCAGCACGAGCCGGCGATCCTTGCGCCACGTGCTGACCACGAGGTTGCGCAGGATGCGGTGGCAGTAGGCCTCGGGCTCGTCGTGACGGACCCTCGACCAGACCCCGAACAGCCGGACGAGCGACTCCTGCACGACGTCCTCCGCCCGGGTCGGGTCTCCGGTCAGGAGCCAGGCCGTCCGCAGGAGTCGGGGCATGGCGCGTTCGGCGAACTGCTCGAACGCGGCCTCCTGGCCCTGATGCACCCTGCCCCCTTCCACCAGACCGTGCCGAGCCCTGACGGTAGTCCTGTACTCGGTGGCGGCCGAGGTTCGTCGCCCGCTGACGTACCCAACGCCACAGTCCGGCCGAAGGTTGAGCGGTTGACGCGTAAACTTTCGACGGTGACCGCCTACCTGGACCATGCCGCCACCACGCCGATGCTCCCGTCGGCCATCGCGGCGATGGCCGACCAGCTGGCCACGACCGGCAACGCGTCCTCGCTGCACACCTCTGGCCGAATGGCCCGCCGCGTCGTCGAGGAGTCGCGCGAGCGGCTGGCCAAGGCGCTCGGAGCGCGGCCGTCGGAGGTGGTGTTCACCTCCGGGGGCACCGAGTCCGACAACCTGGCCGTCGCCGGCACGTTCGAGGCGCGGCGCGAGGCAGACCCGGGCCGCGTGCGCATCGTGTGCAGCGCGATCGAGCACCACGCCGTCCTCGACTGCGTCGAGCACCTGGTCGCCCTGGAGGGCGCAAAGGTGACGTGGGTGGAGCCGGACGCGCTGGGCTTCATCACGACCGACGCGGTGCGTGCCGCGATCGAGGAGGACCCGGACTCGGTGGCCCTGGTCACCGTCATGTGGGCCAACAACGAGGTCGGCACCGTGCAGCCCGTCGCGGCGCTCGCGGCGCTCGCCCATGAGTTCGGGGTGCCGTTCCACACCGACGCGGTGCAGGCCGCCGGACACCTCCCCGTGGACTTCGCCGAGTCCGGAGCCGACCTGATGACGGTGACCGGCCACAAGGTCGGTGGGCCGCTGGGCGTCGGTGCACTGCTCGTGCGGCGCGACGCAGTGGTCGTGCCGCAGACCTTTGGCGGGGGACAGGAGCGACAGATCCGCAGCGGGACCCTCGACGTCCCCGCGATCCGTTCCTTCGCCGTCGCCATGGAGGAGTCCGTCGCCACCATCTCGGTGGAGGCGCCGCGGCTGATGGCGTTGCGGGACAGGCTGATCCGCTCGGCGATGGATCTCGGCTACGACATCACGGCGACGGGCGCCTGGGAGGCCGGCGACGGCATACACAGGCTGCCCGGCAACGCCCACCTGCTCGTGCCGGGCTGCGAAGGCGACTCGTTGCTCTATCTCCTCGACGCCGCGGGGGTCGAGTGCTCGACCGGTTCGGCGTGCCAGGCCGGCGTGCCGCAGCCGTCGCACGTGCTGCTGGCCATGGGGATCCCCGAGGATTCGGCGCGGGGCGCGCTGCGCCTGACGTTCGGCCACACGTCCACCGATGCCGACGTCGACGCCGTGCTGGCCGCGCTGCCGGCAGCGATCGACCGCGCCCGGCGGGCCAGCGGGTGGACCGACTGATGCGGGTTGTCGCCGCGATGTCCGGCGGGGTCGACTCCGCCGTCGCCGCAGGACGGATGCTCGACGCGGGACACGAGGTCGTCGGCGTGCACCTCGCCCTGTCGCAGAGTGCCGCTACGCTGCGCGAGTCGGCGCGTGGCTGCTGCACGATCGAGGACGCCGGGGATGCCCGCCGCGTGGCCGACGTGCTCGGAATCCCTTTCTACGTCTGGGACATGGCCGAGCGGTTCAAGCGCGACGTGATGGAGGACTTCGTCGCGGAGTACTCCGCCGGACGCACTCCCAACCCCTGCCTGCGCTGCAACGAGAAGATCAAGTTCTCCGCCCTGCTCGACAAGGCGGTCGCGCTGGGCTTCGACGCGGTGGCGACCGGTCACTACGCGCAGGTCGTCGAGCGCGACGACGGCGGCCGAGAGCTGCACCGTGCCGTCGACATGGCGAAGGACCAGTCCTACGTGCTGGGCGTGCTCGACGCCGAGCAGCTGGACCGGGCGTTCTTCCCCCTCGGTGACACGGCGAAGCCCGAGATCCGCGCCGAGGCCAAGGAGCGCGGCTTCTACGTCGCGAGCAAGCCCGACTCCCACGACATCTGCTTCATCGCCGACGGTGACACCCGTGGCTGGCTGACGTCTCGGCTGGGGGAGCAGCCCGGCGAGATCGTCGACGCGTCGTCCGGCGAAGTGGTTGGCGCGCACCAGGGTGCCTATGCCTACACCGTCGGTCAGCGGCGCGGGCTGGGTCTCGACCGGTCGGTCATGGACGGCGACCCGCGCTACGTCGTGTCGGTGGACGCGGCCGCCAACCGGGTCATGATCGGCACGTCAGACCTGTTGGGGGTCAACGCGATTCGCGGTGACCACGCCCGATGGTGCGGGCCGCCGCCCGAGGGTGTCGTCGAGGTGGGCGCCCAGGTGCGCGCGCACGGCGAGGAAGTGCCGGCGCAGGCGTGGGCGTCCGGGGACGACGTGGAGGTGCGCCTGTCGGGCCGACTCCGCGGGGTGGCTCCCGGCCAGTCCGTGGTCCTCTACGAAGGGACGCGCGTGGTGGGTTCGGCCACCATCGCGTCCGCCTGGCTCGAGAGATAGACACGGAGCGGCGACGAGAGGGGGAGGACACGAGCGACGAAGGAGCGAGGCCCGGAGCCCCGAGGACCGCGACAGACAGTCACGTGCCGCGTGGCGAGATCCGGGACGGGTCACCGCTCGCGAGGGTGCGGTCGCTGTGTCTGGCGTTCCCGGCGACGGAGCAGCGTGAGTCGCACGGCGAACCCTGCTGGTTCGCCGGTGGGAAGAAGACGTTCGTGATGGCGGCGCAGGAGCACCATGACCACCGCACAGCGATCTGGACGGCTGCACCCGAGGGGGTGCAGTCCGCGCTGGTCGCAGCGGAGCCGGGTCGCTACTTCCGGCCGCCGTACGTGGGTCATCGCGGGTGGGTGGGGGTCTACCTCGACATCGACGACATCGACTGGCCGCACGTCGAGGAGATCATCGAGGACGCCTGGCGCTGCGTTGCTCCGCAGCGGCTGATCGCGGAGTACGAGGCGAACTGAGGCTGGACGTGAGCGCGGGGTGGTCCGGGGGCGAGCACGGACCACCCCGGCAGGCTGTGCCTGACGCCGCTGCTGTCAGACCATCTCAGGGAGGTGGAGATGAGCGAGCGCCACCTCCATCTCCATCACGTCGTCGATCGTCGCTCCGATGTCCCTGCTGGCTGCTTCGCGAATGCTGGCAGCGGCATCACGGCTGGCCTCGAGCTGCTCGCGCCGCTCGAAGGTGACGGTGCCCACCGCTCTGCCGGTCTCGCGGCTGATGAGCAGACTCGCGCTGCAGAAGCCATCGAGCTCCTGAACCCTGGGCAGGACGGCCATCCTGAAGACGTCAGAGGCACGTTCGGCGTGGTCGGCCATCCCGCTCAGCCACGTGATCCTGGCGCAGGCGCCGTCGGGCATGGCGTGGTCGCGGTGGACGACTGCGACCTCCCACGTGTCCACGGTGCTGGTGCTGGCACCCAGGGCCAGCTCTGCTGCATCCCGGAGGGGAAGGACCTTGTCTGCGCTGTCCCGCAGCGCGGCTTCTGACTCCCACGACGACGTGGCGATGCAGCGTCCGGACGCGCGGTCCACGAGCATCGACATCCCGACACATCCATCCATCGCGGTGATCGCCGGCGTGACCTCGTCACGGACATTGGCGATCCCGTCGTCGATCTTGGAGGGGTCTGCCTGGACGGTGGTGGTACGTGCATACACGACGAAACTCCTCTGCTCGGGGCGGCGCCCCGACGGCGCTACCGTCACGGCTAACACTGCTCCCACCTCCGCGCCCCGGCAAGAGTGATTCCCGAGTTCTTCTCCGTCATGAGTCGCTCAGGCGCGAGGGATCCAGCCCGGAGCCGACACGCCGTTGCCGGTGAGGTCGTCGCACTTGACGAACTGGGTCCCCACCCGGGTGAGGGGGCAGCGGCCGTCGTCGGGGATGGTGTGGACGACGGTCGGGCCCGCGTCCTGGCGGGCGGTGGCGGGGAGGGAGCCAGTGCCCAGGAGGAGCAGGCTGGCCAGCGCGATCGTGGTGGTGATGGTGCGGCGAGTGGTGAACATGATCGGTTCCTTCGAGGGTCGAGGGCGGTCGACCTGAGTGCCGGACCTCCCGTGGTCAGACCGTTCTGACACGAGGTGGTTCCAGGCTGGTGCTGCCCCGGTATCAGCCGGGTATCGGCACGATCGACCCCGGTCCCAGATGCTGCCAACGGCACCACATGACGAGGCCCACCCTCCCCGTCGGGGAGAGTGGGCTCAGTCGTGTTCAGGCAGAGGAGGAAGCCAGTAGCCCTGCTACAGCGAGGATGCGCGCCGCAAGCTGGATGCGAGTTCCCTCCCCGCGCTGCGTGTTACGGCTCCTCGCCACCACCACCGGCGAAGAAGCCGCGGTGACCGTTGCAGGAGTCGCCGGGCTGGAAGCCGGACGCCTTGAGATCGGCCGGAGTGGCGCCCGCGGCCCGCTCAGCCTGCTGGACGTGCCCCCAGTTCTGGGGCGGTGCGCCGGGACCGGACGGGGAGCCGGGGGGAAGGTCCTCGCCGTCCTCCAGTCCTGAGAACGTGCAGATGGAGTTGGCGTGGGCGGGGCCCTGCGTGGGCTTGCCGTTGCCGGTGATCTCGCCGGCACTGGCGGCTGACACCCCGACGAGGACGAGAACCCCGGCTGCCGCCGGGACGATGATCAGACGCTTGAGGCGCATGGGTGCTCCTTCGGTTGCAGATGGCCGCCCTGCTCATGGCGCGGCGTGAATCGACGCTAGGGCTCCCCGCCTGCTCCCCGCCTCCACCGACGCCATGACTCTGCCTAGAACATCTGCGGTGCTTCGGCATGCGTCGTGGGCGCAAAACGGCCGATTCAGGGCACCTTCTTGTCGAGGTCGTCCCCGGCGATGACCGTCGTCATGAACTTGTAGTGGTTGTTGACGACGAACCGTGGGTCGCCGCGGAGGACCTTCATGAACTTCTTGTGCTCGGCGTCGTTCTGGCCGACCAGGCACCCAGCGCTGAGCTTGCCGATGTCCCCGGCCGGCTGGTTGAGGCCGGAGTGCTGGTTGATGCCTGCCCCACTGCCGACGGTGAACTGCTTGTCGCCCGGCCGGATCCCGTCCTTGTTCTTGTCGCGGAAGATCTTGACGTTCGCGACCTGGACGAGCGCCTCGTGGCGTCGCGGTGCCGTGAGCTCCGGGTGGTGGATCCCGACGGCCCACGACTTGTACTGGCCGAACGCGATCCGCGCCGCACCGTCGGGGTTGAGCGGGTGCTGGGTGAAGAAGCGGCCGGGCTCGGTGGTGCACAGGACGTTGAGGTCCATGACCGGCTTGCCGAACTTGTCGAAGTGGAACACCGTCCGGCGGTCGTTGAACACGTTGAAGGTGTCGGCGTTGTGTCGCCCGTTCGCGTCGGACCCCTCGACATAGACGATGTTGAAGAACCCCGGCAGCCGCGCGACGAAGAACTTCTGGACCTGCAGGTAGCGGACCATGCGGCTGGCGAAGTCGCCGCTGAGCCGCAGCGGCAGGATGGCGTCGGCCTTGTCGGTGAGCAGCCCCTTGGCGATCTGCGGCGACAGGGCGTCCTTGAAGGCGAACCCCCGTAGCTTGGCGTACCGCGACAGCGTGAGCTTGCTGGCCGACCCGAACTGCCCGTCGGCGGGCGGGTCGAGGCAGCCCAGGGCGGCGAGCCGGGTCTGGACCTCCTTGGCGAGGGCGGTGTCCTGACCGAGCTTGGTGACCGGGACAGAGGCGGACGCGGCGGCGATGGTGGACAGGTTCATGGCTTCGCTCCCCTGTGCGAAGAGGTGGGACGAACGGGAGCGGCCCGGACCACGGGCACACCCCGGTTGGGAGCCGTCAGGCCCCGGGCACCCTGCGTCGCGACGGTCCCTCACGGGAGGGACGTTCCGAGGCTAACGACCGCGAACCGCTGACACCCCAGTCAAATGACGCAGTGTGCGGTCCACCACCCGCGCGGGCCGACGGTGCCGTTCGCCGTCGGTGAACCCAGGAATCCCACCGTGGTCACCGCTCGTTGTCACTGGCATGAGCACTGACCCAGCCGCGGAGTCGGCAGAGTCGGCCGCGCTGGACGCCTACTCCGCGATCGTCACCTCCGTCGCGGCCCAGCTGACGCCGAAGGTTGCCGCGCTGCGGATCCGGTCGCGCCGCGGCGAGTCCGCGGGGTCGGCCGTGGTGCTGACCGGCGAGTCCCACCTCGTCACCAATGCCCACGTGGTCGGCGATGCCGGCGGAGGCACGGCGGAGTTCGCCGACGGCACCGTCGCCCACTTCGAGGTCGTGGGCCGTGACCCGTTGTCCGACCTTGCGGTCATCCGTGCGGACCGTGAGGTGCCTGCCCCGCCCGAGTACGGCGACGCGAGCTCACTCCTCGTCGGGTCGCTGGTCGTGGCCGTGGGCAACCCGCTTGGTCTGTCGGGCACGGTGACGGCGGGCGTGGTGAGCGCCCTCGGCCGCAGCATGCCGGTGCGAACCCGAACGACCGCGCGTCTGATCGAGGACGTCATCCAGACCGACGCGGCGCTCAACCCCGGCAATTCCGGCGGAGCGCTGGCCGACAGCCGAGGTCGCGTCGTCGGGATCAACACGGCCGTCGCCGGAGTGGGCCTCGGCATGGCGGTGCCGATCAATGCCACGACGCACCGGATCATCCACGCGCTGATGCACGACGGACGGGTGCGGCGCGCCTACCTCGGTCTCGTGAGCACCCCTGCCCGACTGACGCCCGCCCAGGCCGAGCGGTACGGCCAGCGCGGCGCGCTGCGAGTCGTCGAGGTCGTGGAGAGGAGCCCCGCCGCACGGAGCGGCTTGCTCGCGGGCGACCTGGTCCTGGCGATCGACGGCGCCCCGCTCGGCGATGCCCAGTCGTTGCAGAAGCGCCTGTTCACCGACKCGATCGGGCAGCGGATGGAGGTCACGGTGATCCGGAACGGCGCACTGGTGGACGCCGTGGTCCTGCCGAGCGAGCTCCCGGACTAGGGACCCCTGCGCCGACGACGGTGTCGGTGCCGCTGACTAGTCTCGGGGCGTGGCTCGCGCAACTGGCATCGGATCTCTCCCGGGCACCGACATCCGCGAGGCCCTCAAGGGTGTGCGCGACATCCTCGGTGACGGGCACCTGCCCTACCTCCCCGAGCTGCCGGCCCGCGGCCCCGGCGCCGACATGATCGGTCGCGCCGCCGGCCTGCTGGTCGACCTGCACGTCGACCTCCAGCCCAGCGGCTGGCGGTTCGTCGAGCGCGGCGGGCACGACGCCCAGCGCACCAAGGCCCTGCTGCGCCAGGACCTCGACGAGCTCGCCGAGGCGTTCGACGGCTACGAGGGCGACCTCAAGGTCCAGTGCACCGGCCCGTGGACGCTCGCGGCCGGCATCGAGCTCCAGCGCGGTGAGAAGGCCCTGGCCGACCCCGGCGCTCTGCGCGACCTCGTCGGCTCACTGGCCGAGGGGCTGCGGGTCCACCTCGCCGACGTCGCCCGCCTCGTCCCGGGCGCCTCGCTCGTGCTCCAGCTCGACGAGCCGTCCCTGCCCGCCGTCCTCGCGGGCCACCTGCCCACCGCCTCCGGCTACGGCCACCTGCGCCCCGTCGACCCCCTCGCCGCGATGAACGGCCTGCGCGACGTGCTCGCCGCCGCGACCGACAACCCAGCCATCGAGGCGGCGACGGTCGTGCACTGCTGCGACCCCGGCATACCCCTGCCTCTGCTCCGTGCCACCGGGGTGGGCGCCGTCGCGCTGGACGTCACCGCCCTCACCCCCCAGCGCTGGGAGTCGATCGCCGCCACCGTCGAGGACGGCGTCGCCCTGTATGCCGGGTGCCTCCCGACCGATGCCAGCGGCACCGTGCGCGGGGCCGCCGGGGTCGTGACCCGGGGCTGGCACGACGCGGGCATGTCCGCGAAGACCCTGGGCGACCTCACCGCGAGCCCGGCCTGCGGGTTGCCCGGACTCACACCAGAGGGGGCCTGGCGCGTTCAACGTGCAGCGGTCGCCGTGGCCGCGGAATGGTCGGAACGAGCCGAGAGTTGACGCACCAATGAGCAGCAGTGTCGCCACCACCCCCACCATCGCCCAGACCCCGGTGACCCGCGTGCCCTGGCAGGCCAAGTACGTCCTGCTCGCGTTCATCTGGGGATCCAGCTTCCTGCTGATGAAGGTCGGGCTGCGCACGATGGCGCCGCTGCAGATCTCGGGGCTGCGCATCTTCGCCGGCACCGCGACGCTGCTGGCCCTGTTGGCCGTCACGGGTGGCCGCCTGCCCCGCGCGCGCCGCACCTGGGCTCACCTCGCCGTGTCGGGGGTGTTCCTCACGGCGCTGCCGTTCAGCCTGTTCGCCGCCGGCGAGGTGCGCGTCTCCTCCGCACTGGCCGGGATCGGCAACGCCACCACGCCCTTGGCCGCCGTCTTCTTCGCCCTGGCCCTGCTGCCCAGCGACCGGCTTTCGCCGCGCAAGCTGGCGGCCGTCGTCATCGGGTTCGCGGGGGTCATCGTCATCATGCAGCCGTGGGAGTCGGCGGGACGCCCTGACCTGCTCGGATTCGGCATGACCCTCGTGGCCGGTGCGTCCTACGGCCTGGGCTGGACCTACAACCGGCGGTTCCTCGGGGGTGCCGACCTGGGTGGGCTGTCCATGCCCACGGCGCTGCTGCTGGTGGGGTCCGCCCTGATGGTGCCGGTCCTGCTCGTGTGGTGGCTGCTCAACCGCGACGCGTACCCCGCGCCGTGGTCCGGGCACGTCGACCTCGACGGCGGGGGCGTGCTGCTGCCGCTGCTCTGCGTCCTGGTGCTGGGCGTCGTGGGGACGGGGCTCGCCTACATGCTGCAGTTCGACGTGGTGCGTGGGGCGGGTGCCACGGTCAGCACCACCGTCACGTACCTCATCCCCGTGGTGTCGGTGCTGCTGGGCGTTGCCGTCCTCCACGAGCACCTGGCCTGGCCCCAGCTGCTGGGCGCCGCCATCGTGCTGGTCTCGGCCGTGGTGATCGGCCTGCCGGCCAAGCGCCGCGCCACCACCTGACGACCCCGCCGCCGAGTCTGAAGGATCCTCCGGGTCCTGACCCGCAGGATCCTTCAGACTCGCGAGGAACGGGCTCAGGCGTCGGCGGGCTTGTGCACCTCGCGGCGCAGGATCTTGCCGGTGGGGCCCTTGGGCAGCTCCGGGACGGCCCAGATGTGCCGCGGGTACTTGTAGGCGGCGATCCGTTCCTTGACGAAGGTCTGCACGTCCTCCAGCGTCGCGGTGGCACCGGGACGCAGCGCGACGGCAGCCCCCACGTCCTCGCCGAGCAGCTCGTCCGGCACTGCGACCACGGCGGCCTCGAGCACGTCGGGGTGGGTGTAGAGCACCTCTTCGACCTCTCGCGGGTACACGTTCATGCCGCCGCGCAGGATCATGTCCTTCTTGCGGTCGACGATCGTGTAGTAACCCTCGTCGTCCACGGTGGCCAGGTCGCCGGTGCGGAACCAGCCGTCCGGGATGGCCTCGGCGGTGGCTTCGGGGTTCTGCCAGTAGCCCTTCATCACGTTGTCACCGCGGATCGCGATCTCGCCGACACCCTCTCCGGCCGGGACGTCGTTGCCCTCGAGGTCGACCAGCTTCATCTCACAGCCGGGGATCGCGATGCCGATGGTGCCGGGCTTGCGCTCACGCGTCGGCATGTTGAAGGACGCCACCGGAGAGGTCTCGGACAGGCCGTAGCCCTCGAGGATCATGCAGCCGAACTTCTCCTCGAACGCCTTCATGACCTCGAGCGGCATCGCTGACCCGCCCGAGCAGCAGGTGCGCAGCGAGGTCGCGTCGAGGGCGTCGGAGTCGGGGTGGTTGAGGATCGCGGCATACATCGTGGGGACGCCCATGAAGATGGTGACCTTCTCGTTGCCGATGACCTTGATGGCCTCGGCCGGGTCGAACCGGGGGATGAGCGCCAGCGCCGCGCCGGCGATGACCGCGGCGTTGAGGCCCACGACGAGCCCGAACACGTGGAACAGGGGCAGGCAGCCCATCACCACGTCGTCGGGCGTGGTGGCCTGGATCTCGACGGCGCTGYGGTGGGCGTTGAGGTGGACGTTCCTGTGGGTGAGTTCGGCACCCTTGGGGCGACCCGTCGTGCCCGAGGTGTAGAGCACGATCGCGGTGTCCTCGTCGTCCCGGTCGACCGGCTCGGCGATCGGGTCGCCACCTTCGAGGGCGCCCTCGGCCGGCCCCATCGGTCCACAGGGGATGATCCGGGTGCCGGAGTTCTTGGCGCCCTCGGTCGCCTCGCCGACGAAGTCCGGCCACACGAAGGCCACCTTGGCCCCGGAGTTGGTGAAGAAGAAGTCGATCTCGCCGGACTTGAGCAGTGGGTTCATCGGCACGAGGATCGCGCCGGCCAGCAGGGACCCGAAGAACACGACGGGGAACGCCGGCACGTTGGGGAGGATGATCGCCACCCGGTCGCCCGGCTCGACCCCGGCGGCGCGCAGCGAACCCGCCACCTTCGCCGCCATGCCGTGGATCTGGGCGTAGGTGATGTCGTTGCCCATGAACTTGATGGCCGGCTGGTCCGGCCGCTCCTGGGCGGTGGTCACCAGGTTGGTGGCGAGATTGGTCATGGCGCAGGCTCCTCGGGCGGTGGGGGTCCGGTTCCCGCCATCCTCGCCGAGAGCGGGTCCTTTGGCTACGGATTCCGGTATGCCGTGTGGCCGGCCTGCGCCCGACCTGCGCCTGACCTGCGCCCGACCTGCGCCCGGCCCTGGGTTGGTTGGCGACACTGGTGTCGGAGGCGTACGGCAGGATGGGCCGCGTGACTGAGAACGACTCGACGGCTTCCCCTGGGTCTGTGCTGGAGCCCGCCACGGACGCGGCTCGCCACGAGTGGGCAGAGCTGGCCGAGCAGGCCACGGCGGCCCAGTTCGCCTACCACGTCAGGGATGCGCCCACGATCAGCGACGGCGACTACGACCGGCTGATCCGGCGGCTCAACGCGCTGGAGGAGGAGTTCCCCGAGCTGCGCACGCCCGAGAGCCCGACCCAGCAGGTCGGCGGCGCCGTCTTCTCGACCGACTTCACCGCGGTGGACCACCTCGAGCGGATGCTCAGCCTCGACAACTGCTTCTCGCCCGAGGAGCTCGCCGCGTGGGCGGCGAGGGTCGCGCGCGATGCCGGCTCCGCGGCATACCACTATCTGTGCGAGCTGAAGATCGACGGGCTGGCCGTCAACCTGCTCTATGAGAAGGGTCGCCTCGTGCGGGCCCTCACGAGGGGCGACGGGCGCACGGGCGAGGACGTGACCAACAACGTCAAGACGATCGAGGGCATCCCGCACCAGCTGGCCGGGTCCAACCACCCGGCGCGGGTCGAGATCCGCGGCGAGGTCTACTTCCCCGTCGAGGCGTTCGGCGACCTCAACGCGAGCCTGGTCGAGGCGGGCAAGGCGCCCTATGCCAACCCGCGCAACACGGCGGCGGGTTCGTTGCGGCAGAAGGACCCTCGCGTCACCGCCAGTCGTGGCCTGCGGATGCTCGTGCACGGCATCGGGCTGCGCGAGGGCTTCGAGCTGACCCGGCAGTCACAGRCCTACGACCTGTTCCGCGAGTGGGGACTGCCGATCTCGACCCACTACCGCGTACTCGACTCGATCGACGGCGTCCAGCAGTTCATCGACCAGTACGGCGCCGAGCGGCACAGCGTCGAGCACGAGCTGGACGGGATCGTCATCAAGGTCGACGAGATCTCGTTGCAGCGCCAGCTCGGCTCCACCTCGCGGGCGCCGCGCTGGGCCATCGCGTTCAAGTACCCGCCCGAGGAGGTCAACACCAAGCTCCTCGACATCCTGGTCAACGTCGGGCGCACCGGTCGCGTGACGCCGTTCGGGGTGATGGAGCCGGTCGTGGTGGCGGGCTCGACGGTCGAGCGAGCCACCCTGCACAACGGCGACGAGGTGCGTCGCAAGGGCGTGCTGATCGGCGACACGGTGGTGCTGCGCAAGGCCGGTGACGTGATCCCCGAGATCCTCGGGCCGGTCGTCGACCTGCGCGACGGCACCGAACGCGAGTTCGTCATGCCCACCGAGTGCCCCTCCTGCGGGACGCCCCTGGCGCCGGAGAAGGAGGGCGACAAGGACATCCGCTGTCCCAACTCCCGCACCTGTCCCTCCCAGCTGCGGGAGCGGCTGGCCGGGCTGGCCGGGCGCGGAGCGTTCGACATCGAGGCGCTCGGCTGGGAGGGGTCCGTCGCCCTCCTCGAGTCAGGCGTGCTCGAGGACGAGAGTGGTCTCTTCGGGTTGGCCGGTGAGGCGGGGCGTGCCCGGCTCGCGACGGTCCCGCTGTTCACGCGGGCCGCCAAGAAAACCGACCCCGCGGAGGCCGTCGTCGACGGAAAAGTGCTGTCCGCCAACGGGATCCGACTCTCCGAGAACCTTGAGCAGGCCAAACTGCAACCCTTGTGGCGGGTCATCGTCGCCCTGTCGATCCGCCACGTCGGGCCGACGGCGGCGCGGGCGCTGGCTCAGCACTTCGCCACGATGGACGCGCTCCGCGAGGCGGCGAAGGAGCGTCCCGAGGAGCTGGCGGGCGTCGAGGGGGTCGGCGGGGTCATCGCCGAGGCCGTGGCCGCGTGGTTCGCCGTCGACTGGCACGACCAGATCGTGGCGCAGTGGCAGGCCGACGGAGTGGTCATGGCGGACGAGCGCGACGAGTCCGTCGAGCAGACCCTGGCCGGTCTGACCATCGTCGTGACCGGGTCCCTCGAGGGCTTCTCCCGCGACTCCGCCAAGGAGGCGATCCTGTCGCACGGAGGCAAGGCGTCGGGGTCGGTGTCGAAGAAGACCGACTACGTGGTGGTGGGGGAGAACGCCGGGACCAAGGAGGACAAGGCCCGCGAGCTGGATCGGCCGATCCTCGACGAGGCCGGGTTCCGCCGGCTCATCGAGACGGGCCAGCCGTGATCGACAAGGACACCTACCTGCGCTTCTGCGACGAGGCGCTGGTGGCGATGCGCGACATCGTCGTCCAGCTCGGCGACGACCTGGCCAACCGGCGGCCAGACCTGCCGGGTGCCAACAGCCCGTTCGCGATCCTCACGCACTGCCTCGGGATGTGCGCCGCCTGGGCGTCGACCACCAACCTCGGGCTGGTCGTCCCTCGGGACCGTCCGGGCGAGTTCACCGCCACGGGCGCGGTGACCGACCTCGCGGCCCGGACCGATCGGCTGCGTCGGAGCCTGTCCGAGTGGGTGGCGGCCAGCGACGTGGGCGCTCCGCCCGCCAACCCGGGCCCCCGCGACGGGTACGCCACCCAGGGAGAGGTGCTGCTGCACGTCTACGAGGAGCTCGCCCAGCACCGTGGTCAGCTCGAGCTCACCCGTGACGTCCTGCGCACTGCGGCGGACGAGGCAACTGGGTCCCTCTGAGAGCGAGGTCCTCGTGACGGTGAGGTCCGCGTGAGGGCGCCGGCTCAGTTGATGCTGCCGTAGTTGGCGATCCCGTTGGCGGCCACCGAGCGGTCGTTGCCGAGTCCGGTCCACTTGTCCTTGAGGCACTTGGCACAGCGCACGAACTCCTCCCCGTCGTCGGTCGTGGCCATCTCCCACTTGTGGTGCAGCCCCGTCCGACACAGGAATGGCTGGGCTCGGCGCGTCGTCATGTTGTACCCAACGCATGAGGTCGCCAAAAGGTTGACCACCGCCGAGGCCGCCCGCGACCACCACCCTGAGGGTCGATCGCTGCGGGGGCACGCCCGCGGCGGCACGCCGGCCGGGTGACGGTGATCAGCCGCCGCCGCCGCCAAAGCTGCCCATGCTGGCGCCTCCGGTCCACTGACCGCCGGCACTGGAGTCCTTCTCCTTCAGGCAACGCGCGCACCGGATGTAGCGCTCCCCGTCCGGAGTGTTGGCCCACTCCCAGTGGTGGTGTGCGTTGGTCCTGCACAACAGCGGCTTGGTCGGTCTGCTCATGGCGTCCTCCACAGCTCCGGCCTGGGTGCCGTGCACTGCCGCGCGCAGCCCCAGGGAATGGGTCAGGATCCCCGCCGCGTGGCGGGCCTGGTGTGAGCCGGGCATCCCTGCGAGCTCGGCGAGGAACTCCTGTCGGTAGCGGTCACGCACTGCTCCAGCCGGGAGGGCATGCGTCGCCAGACGCACCATGCGTGAGGGCCAGGGCTGGACGGGCGCCCACGGTGTCGTCACCGGCCTGGGCATGGTCATCACGCTGTCCCTCCCAGCGGGCGGGGCCGAAGGGCCGCGCGGCCGCGATAGGCCCGCGACACTGCCTCGCGGGCGCTGTCCGCGCCGGTCGCTGTGAGTCGGTAGTAGCGGCGCTGGGGCCTGCCCTCGGCGCGCGGGTCGATGTCCTCCCACTCCGACTCCACCCAGCCGATGCCCTCGAGGCGAGCCAGGATCGGGTGGATGGTCCCGCTCGGCAGTCCGGACTGCTGCCCGACCTCGAGGCCGTAGAGCTCAGCAGCCGGGTCGGCGAGCAGCACCTGGAGCACGAGCTGGGTCGCGATGGTCATGCGGGGCTCGGTACGGCTGGGCATGGTCTTACTCTACCTAGCCCCTAGGTAGAGTACAAGGGAGGTGACGACTGGCCCGGTCTGGCACACGCGGCATACGGGGTTTGTGTGGGGCACCCACATTGAGGGGTGCCCCCGCGTGGCCTTGCATGAGCACCATGCCACTCACCATCGCGCCACTGACAACGACGTCACGCCGCCGCACCGCAGCCCTGGCCACGACAGCCGTCCTCGCCGTCGGGGGAGTGCTCGCCACGGCAGGCCCGGCCGCCGCGGACAAGCCGCAGGGTGAGCACTGCGCCCGCCAGAGCAAGATCGCGGTGCCGGGCGCGCAGGTGCAGGAGGTCGCGTGCCTCGACGACCTCACCACGGCCGGCACGGTCGCGAGCGGGCACACCAACCCCAACGACTGGGCCGGCCTCAACGCGGCGGGCACCAAGAACCCCAGCGGCGTGCCGGGCATCCAGGTCGACGGGTACTTCCCCGACACCTCGACCACCAACGCCAACAACGGCTGGAAGCACGACAGCCAGTTCGTCATCCGGATCCCGGACGACTGGAACGGCGGCCTCATCGTCAGTGGCGCGCCCGGCGTCCGAGCGCAGTACGCCAACGACTTCATCATCGGCGACTGGGTGCTGAGCAAGGGCTACGCCTTCGCCTCGACCGACAAGGGCAACACGGGCACGTCCTTCTACGACGACGGGTCCGTGCCCGGTGGGTCCATCGCGGAGTGGAACCACCGCGTCACCCAGCTGACCCTCGCCACCAAGCGCGTCGTCAAGCAGGTCTACGCGAAGGCCCCCGCGCGCACCTACATGTTCGGGATCTCCAACGGCGGCTACCTCACCCGGTGGCAGCTCGAGAACCGTCCCGACCTCTACGACGGTGGGCTCGACTGGGAGGGCACGCTGTTCCGCGCGGAGGGCCCGAACCTGCTCACCTACCTGCCCACGGCCCTGAAGAACTACCCCCGGTATGCCGCGACGGGCGACCCGGCCGCCCATGACGCGATCATCGGGGCCGGGTTCGTGACCGGGTCGGAGTTCCTGTGGCCGTTCCACGAGGCCGTCTACTGGGACCTCACCCAGCGCATCTACCGCGAGGAGTTCGACCCGACCTTCGACGGTGACCTCAAGGCGGGAATTCCCTTCTGCGCCAGCGGAACTCCGCACTGCGACGCTGACTACGACTACGCCTCGCGGCCCCGGTCGGTGAAGGACGCGGTGGCCTCCGTGCAGCTCACCGGCGCCATCGGAAGGCCCATGCTGACGGTGCAGGGCACCCTCGACACGCTGCTGCCGCCGGCCACCGACGCCGACGTGTACGACCGACTGGTCGACCAGGCCGGGGCCGGTGCCTTGCACCGGTACTACAGCGTCGCGGACGGCACCCACACGGACGGCT
Source organism: Pedococcus sp. P2_E5 (assembly GCF_056403895.1). NCBI lineage: Bacteria > Bacillati > Actinomycetota > Actinomycetes > Micrococcales > Intrasporangiaceae > Pedococcus > Pedococcus sp. P2_E5. The sequence goes on along the minus strand of NZ_JBFUEP010000036.1, from coordinate 4,347 downwards.
TGTACGCCGCCTTCCCCGACCGGCTGCGTCCCCTCCTGCCCTGCGCGCGTACCGCCTTCGACGACCTGACGGGATGGGTCGAGCGAGGGGTGCAGCCGCCTGCCGACGGGGTGCGAGCACGCCCGGTGTCGGGCGACCTCGTCAACACCTGCGACCTGTGAACCAGCCGCCGGGGGGTCAGCCCTGGTGCCCGGGGTCCTTGGCCTCGCGCACGGCCGCGCTCGCCTCGTCGATGATCGAGGCCATCGCGCTACCTGCGGCCTTGCCGTCCCCGGAGCCGATGGCCTGGGCCACTTCGCCGTGCAGGCGGATGGCCGCGGGGTTCGGGGTGCGCGGCATCAGGTCGTGGTGGGTTCGACCGGAGAGCACCTCGTCGACGACGCTGGCCAGGGCGGCCAGCATCTCGTTGCCCGACGCCTCGAGCATGGTGCGGTGGAAGTCCTTGTCGGCCTCGAGGTAAGCCACCAGGTCCCCGGACTTGGCGTGCACGGTCATCTGCATCACGGCCGCGGCCATCGCGCCGCACTGGTCGGGGGTCGCCCGGTCGGCGGCGAGCTCGGCGGCCACGGGTTCGAAACCACGCCGCAGCTCGCCGAGCGACACGAGCTGGTCCTGACGGTCTGGGCCGTCGAGGCGCCAGCGGATGACGCGTGGGTCGAAGACGTTCCACTGCGACCGGGGACGCACCCGCACCCCGAGCCGGCGCCTGGTCTCGACCAGTCCCATGGACGACAGCACGCGCACGGCCTCGCGCACGACGGAGCGGGAGACGCCGAAACGCTCGTCGAGCTGGTCGATCCGCACGACGCTGCCCACCGGGACCGTGCCCGACACGATCTCCTGACCGAGCTTGTCGAGCACGCTGGCGTGCAGCCCGAGCTCGTGCCCACCCTCGGTGGGGGAGTCGTCGGGCGAGGTGTGGTCGACGGGCATGGGCCCAGCCTGCCAGACAGGACGTGTCAGTGAGTYGGAAGCATTAAATAATATTTATTGAGTCAAAGGTCTTGTTAAAACTGTTCTTATGCTTCACGCTGTTCTCCAGGACCTCGATGACGAGCCCGAGCCGACACAGGAGTCAGCCCATGCCTGAAGTGCCCATCCCCGACGTGATGGAACATCCCGCACCGCCCCTTGTCGTGATGATGGGGGTGTCCGGGTCAGGCAAGACGACCGTCGGCGCGGCCCTGGCCCAGCGACTGCGCGTCCCGTTCGCGGATGCGGACGACTTCCACCCCGAGGCCAACATCGCCAAGATGTCGGCGGGGATCCCGCTCGACGACGACGACCGGGGGCCCTGGCTCCAGGCCATCGCCGCCTGGCTGGTCGAGCACAGCCCCACCGGGGGAGTCGCGAGCTGCTCGGCCCTCAAGCGGAGCTACCGCGACGTCCTCACCCACGCCGCCCCGCACGCCGTGTACCTCCACCTGCACGGGGATCGCGACGTGCTGGCTGCCCGCGTCGCGGGCCGTCCCGGGCACTTCATGCCGGCCGCGCTCATCGACTCACAGTTCGCCACCCTCGAGGTGCTCCAACCAGATGAGCTCGGTGCCGTCCTCGACGTGGCCGAGCCGGTCGACACCCTCGTCGACGAGTCCCTCACCCTCCTCACCTCCCTCGTTACCTCCCCCGCTTCGAAAGGCGTGACCCAGCCGTGAACACCGACTTCCTCTCCTTGCTGCAGCCGGCCCTCAGCGCGGCTGATGCCGCCCCGCTCCCGGACATTCCGGCCGCGCGGCTGATCCCAGCCGCGCTGCTGGGCATCGCCGTGATCGTCCTGCTCATCACGCGCTTCAAGCTGCACCCGTTCCTCGGGCTGACGCTCGGGTCGCTCACCGTCGGCGCCGTGGCCGGCGTGGCGATGTCCGACACCATCGCCAGCTTCACCAAGGGCTTCGGCTCGACGGCAGCCGGCGTCGGCACGCTGATCGCCCTCGGCGCCATGTTCGGCAAGCTGCTGGCCGACTCCGGTGGCGCGGACGAGATCGTCGACACCATCGTCGGTCGGTCCTCCGCACGCACCCTTCCGTGGGCGATGGCGGGCGTGGGCGCGCTCATCGGCCTGCCGATGTTCTTCGAGATCGGCCTCGTCCTGCTGATGCCGGTGATCTTCCTGGTCGCCCGTCGTTCGGGGCTGTCCATCATCAAGGTCGGCATCCCCGCCCTGGCCGGTCTGTCCGCGATGCACGGCCTGGTGCCCCCTCACCCCGGGCCCCTCGTTGCCATCGACGCCCTGAAGGCCAACCTCGGCATCACCCTGGCCTTCGGTGTCCTCGTTGCGCTGCCGACCATCGCGATCGCCGGTCCGCTCTTTGCCCGCTTCGCAGGTCGCTGGGTCGATGTGCCCGCACCCGAGCTGTTCGCGACCGACGGCGAGCGCGAAGCCAGGCTCCAGCGCCCGACGTTCGCGGTCACCCTGCTCGCAGTCCTCACGCCCGTCGTCCTGATGATGGGCAAGGCGCTTGCCGACATCTTCGCCGCGGAGGGCAACCCCGTCCGCACCGTGCTCGACTTCCTCGGGACGCCGCTCATCGCCCTGCTCATCGCCGTCATCGTCGGCATGTTCACCCTCGGTCGCGGCGCCGGCATGGGCACCAAGGAGCTCTCTTCATCTCTCGAGAAGTCGCTCCCTCCGATCGCCGGCATCCTGCTCATCGTCGCCGCCGGTGGCGGTTTCAAGCAGACCCTCGTCGACACCGGCATCGGCGGTCTCGTCGCCGACTGGGTGCAGGGCAGTGGCGTGAGCATCCTCCTGCTCGCCTGGGTGGTGGCCGTCATGATCCGGCTCGCCACGGGCTCGGCGACCGTCGCCACGGTCACGGCTTCCGGCATCCTCGCGCCGCTCGCGGCCGGCATGAGCGCCCCCGAGGTCTCGCTCCTCGTCCTCGCGATCGGCGCCGGCTCGGTGTTCTTCTCGCACGTCAACGACGCCGGCTTCTGGCTGGTCAAGGAGTACTTCGGCCTCTCGGTCGGCCAGACCATCAAGACCTGGTCGCTCATGGAGACGCTCCTGTCCGTGTCCGGCCTGGTGTTCGTCCTCATCCTCGGCCTGGTCGTCTGACCTCCACCCCGCACCAAGCCCGGGTATGCCGCGCGGCCCAGCCGCGCGGCATACCTGCGTCGTGGTGGTGGGCTCCGTGGTGGTGGGCTCCGTGGTGGTGGGGTCCGCGGCGGTCCGGGTGCACGCGAGGGGGCATTAGAGTTGTGTCTCGTGGCCGTCGACTTCCAGCAAGAGATCAAGCAGCTCCGCAACACCATGGACTCCGTGCGTGAGGTGACCGACCTGGCGTCCGTCCAGCAGCAGATCACCGAGCTCGAGGCCAAGGCCTCGGTGCCGAACCTCTGGGACGACCCCGAGGCAGCCCAGCAGGTGACCTCCGCCCTGTCGAGGGCGAACTCCGAGTACGAGCGCGTCACCGGCATGGACCAGCGGATCGACGACCTCGAGACGCTCGTCGAGATGGGCACCGAGGACGGCGGCGACCCCGAGACGATGGTCGAGGCGGAGAAGGAGCTGGTCTCCCTCCAGAAGGCCGTCGGCGAGCTCGAGGTCCGCACGCTGCTGTCGGGCGAGTACGACGAGCGCGCGGCCGTCATCACCATCCGCGCCGGGGCCGGCGGCGTCGACGCCGCCGACTTCGCCGAGATGCTGATGCGCATGTACCTGCGCTGGGCCGAGCGCCACAACTACCCGGCCCAGGTCATGGACACGTCCTACGCCGAGGAGGCCGGGCTCAAGTCCGCGACCTTCGAGATCAACGTGCCGTACGCCTTCGGCAACCTCTCGGTCGAGGCGGGCACCCACCGCCTCGTGCGGATCAGCCCCTTCGACAACCAGGGGCGACGCCAGACGAGCTTCGCCGCGGTCGAGGTCATCCCGCTCATCGAGCAGACCGACTCCATCGACATCCCCGAGAACGAGATCAAGGTCGACGTCTTCCGCTCCAGCGGCCCCGGCGGACAGAGCGTCAACACCACCGACTCCGCGGTCCGCATGACGCACATCCCCACGGGGATCGTCGTGTCGATGCAGAACGAGAAGTCCCAGATCCAGAACCGCGCGGCAGCCCTGCGCGTCCTGCAGTCCCGCCTGCTCGTCCAGCGCCAGGCCGAGGAGGCTGCCGAGCGCAAGGAGATGGCGGGCGACGTCAAGGCCAGCTGGGGCGACCAGATGCGCTCGTACGTCCTGCAGCCGTACCAGATGGTCAAGGACCTGCGCACCGAGTTCGAGGTCGGCAACCCCTCCGCGGTCTTCGACGGCGACATCGACGGCTTCATCGAGGCCGGGGTCCGGTGGCGCAAGGAGCAGGAGAAGCTGGCCGCGGGCTGAGGCCCCACCCAGCACAGGAA
>NZ_JBFUEP010000035.1:0-50112 GCF_056403895.1 Pedococcus sp. P2_E5 | reverse complement strand
GCGCTGGGCCTGACCCGCTTCACCGTCTACAACTACCTGAACCGGATCCGCGACCAGGCGGCCGAGCCCGCCGGCTGACGCGGCATACCAGCAGTTCTTGATCTCGGCGACCGCTCGTCGAACAGCTCCCACGACTTTCAACGCAGAACTTTTCAACAGATTGTTGACTCGGTCACACTGAGGCGCTTATTGTTCCATCATCCGTAAACAGGTTTCCACCATTCGGAAGATCTCCGAATCGCTCGGGAAGCCATCCGCGCCACCACGCCTGACCCGCCCAGGGTCGACGGGCACCGCAAGGAGCACCCATGAGCTTCGTCCTCGGACCCAACCAGTACGGCAAGGCGGAGAACCGCGTCGTCCGCGTCTACCGCGACACCGCCCGCCACGAGATCCGCGACCTCAACGTCTCGACCGCCCTGCGCGGCGACTTCCACGACGCGCACGCCACCGGTGACCAGGCCAACGTCCTGCCCACCGACACCCAGAAGAACACCTGCTTCGCCTTCGCCAAGGAGCACGGTGTCACCTCTCCGGAGGACTACGCACTCACCCTCGGCGCCCGCTTCCTCGACGTCACGCCGGCCGCGAGCGCCAGCCGGATCGAGGTGGAGGAGTACGCCTGGGACCGCATCGAGGTAGGCGGCACCGGTCACGACCACGCCTTCGTGAAGCGGGGTGGCGAGGTCCGCACGACCGTCGTCACGCAGGACCGCAGCGGAGGGTCGGCCCAGGCCTGGGTCGTGTCCGGCGTGAAGGACCTCGTGGTCCTCAAGTCCACGGGCTCGGAGTTCAAGGGCTACCTCAAGGACGAGTACACGACGCTCAAGGAGACCGACGACCGGATCCTGGCGACCTCGCTCGTGGCCCGCTGGCGGTACGAGTCGAGCGCCGCCACGGACGGCACCGACTGGAACAAGTCGTTCGACGACATCCGTCAGGTGATGCTCGAGACCTTTGCGACGACCTACAGCCGGGCCCTCCAGGAGAGCCTCTATGCGATGGGGTCAGCGGTTCTCGCGGCCCACCCCGAGGTGGCCGAGATCAAGTTCTCGGCGCCGAACAAGCACCACTTCCTCGTCGACCTCTCCCCGTTCGGGCTCGACAACCCCGGCGAGGTCTTCATCGCGGCGGACCGCCCCTACGGACTCATCGAGGCCAGCGTGCAGCGCGAGAACGGCTCGGACCCGGGCGATGCCTGGCTCACCGTGCCCGGCTTCTGCTGACCCGTCCTGACTGACCCGTCCTGACCTGACTCGGCCAGCCGGTCCCACGGCGCACCCCTGCCAACTCCACGGCGCACCCCTGCCGACTCCACGGCACATCCCTCTCCCCGTCCCCCCTCGGGACAGAAAGGTGCCTGTCATSAGCACAGCCACCGCCACACCCCAGTCCAAGCGCGCATCGCGACACCCTGTCGACGAGGTGCTGCCCATCCCGAAGCTCGCGATCTACGGCTTCCAGCACGTCCTCGCGTTCTACGCCGGCGCGGTCATCGTGCCGATCCTCCTGGCCAGCGCCATCGGGCTGTCGACCCCGGAGCTCATCCACCTCATCAACGCCGATCTCTTCACGTGCGGCATCGCCTCGATCATCCAGAGCGTCGGCTTCTGGAAGGTGGGTGTGAAACTGCCTCTCCTGCAAGGGGTTACCTTCACGGCCGTCTCCCCGATGATCGCGATCGGGATGGCTGCAGGGGGCGGCACCGACGGGCTCCTCGTGATCTACGGGGCCGTCATCGTGGCGGGCCTGTTCACGTTCCTCGTCGCGCCGTACTTCAGCCGACTCATCCGCTTCTTCCCGCCGGTCGTCACCGGGTCGGTCATCACGATCATCGGACTGGCGCTGCTGCCCGTCGCGGCCGCGGACGCCGCCGGTGGCGCCGGTCCGACGCTCGACCCGGCGAGCGGACGCAACCTCGCCTACGCCCTCGGCACCCTCGCACTGATCGTCGCGATCCAGCGGATCTTCAAGGGCTTCATGGCCACCGTCGCCGTCCTCATCGGCCTGGTCGTCGGGACCCTCGTGGCGTGGGCCCTGGGTGACGCACACTTCGACCTGGTGGGTGGCTCGGGTTGGCTCGGGGTCACGACACCGTTCCACTTCGGCTGGCCCAGGTTCTCCGCCGCCGCGATCATCTCGATGGTCGTCGTCATGCTCATCACCGCCGTCGAGACCACGGGTGACGTGTTCGCCACCGGTGAGATCGTCGAGAAGCGGATCGGCAAGGAGGACATCGCGCGGGCCCTGCGCGCCGACGGCCTGGCCACCACCATCGGCGGCGTCTTCAACTCCTTCCCCTACACCTGCTTCGCCGAGAACGTCGGGCTGGTGCGCCTGACGCGGGTCAAGAGCCGCTACGTCGTCGCCACCGCGGGCCTGATCATGGTGGTCATCGGTCTGATCCCCAAGGCTGGCGCCATCGTGGCGGGTATCCCGCACCCGGTGCTCGGAGGCGCTGCCCTGGCCATGTTCGCCACGGTCGCGGTCGTGGGTTTCCAGACGCTGTCCCGTGTCGACTTCCACGACCACCGCAACGTCGTCATCGTGGCGACCTCGGTGGGGCTGGCGATGTATGTCACCGCACAGCCCGACGTGGCCAAGGCGGTGCCGGACTGGGCGCAGATCATCCTCGGCTCGGGCATCACGCTCGGCTCGATCACCGCGATCGTGCTCAACTTCGTCTTCCACCACGTCGGCTCGAGCCGTGGCCCGGCAGTCGCCGGCGCCCCAGGTGCCCTGGTGCGCCTGAGCGAGGTCAACCAGATGTCGCGGGACGAGTTCGCCGACACCTTCGGCTCCCTGTTCAAGGGGCCGCGGTGGGTGGTCGAGCGGGCCTTCGACTCGCGGCCGTTCAGCGACACCAGCGACCTGCGTCGGGCCTTCCAGGAGGCGTTGTTCTCCGCCACCGAGGACGAGCAGCGGCTGCTCATCGACTCCTACCCCGACCTCGGCGCGGACAGCGTGGCGGAGGGCGACGAGGGGCCGGACTCCCTGCGGGACCAGTCGGTCCTGGGCCTGACCCGGCTGGACGAGAAGGCACACGGTGAGCTGTCCGAGCTCACCTCCCAGTACCGCGACCGGTTCGGGTTCCCCCTCGTGACCTGTGTGCGCGACCGGGACTCGTTCGACCAGGTGGTGCGCACCGGATGGGAGCGGCTCAACAACTCCCCGGCGCAGGAACACGCCTCGGCGCTGGTGGAGATCGCCAAGATCGCCGGCTACCGGTTTGATGACCTCGTGGCCGATGCCAACCCGATCCACTCCGCCCGCACCCGTTTCGTGGAGAGCTGATGACCCTGGAGGACTTCAACGCCCTGCCGGACTCGTCCGCCGACGAGCAGCTGGCTGCGTGCCTGCCGGTGCCCCGGTGGGTGGCCTCGGTCCGCGACGGCCGCCCGTATGCCGGGTGGCCGGGTCTCGAGGACACCGCCAGGGCCGCCGCTGCCCACCTCACCGAGGACGAGCTCGCGACGGCGCTGGCGGGGCACCCGCGGATCGGGGAGCGGGCCACCGGCCCGCACCACAACGCGGAGGCCAGCGCCAGGGAGCAGGCCGGGGTGGACCCGGCGGACGCCGAGGCGGCACGTGCCCTCGTCGCCGGCAACGCGGCATACGAGGAGCGCTTTGACCGGGTGTTCCTCATCCGGGCGGCTGGACGCACGGCCCCGGAGATCCTGGCCGAGCTCACCCGACGCCTCGGCAACGACGACGACGCCGAGCGCGCCGAGACCGTGACCCAGCTGCGCGAGATCGCGTTGCTCCGACTCAGACAGGTGGTCTCCTGATGGGAACCCTCAGCACGCACGTCCTCGACACCAGCCTCGGCAAGCCGGCGGCCGGCATCACGGTGGTGCTGGAAGGCRCTGATGGACAGGCGATCGGTGACGGCATCACCGACGGCGACGGTCGGGTCGGCAGCATCGGCCCGGACCGTCTGGAGGCGGGCGACTACCGGCTGCGGTTCGCGTCCGGCGCCTACTTCGCGGGCCACGGAGTGGATGCGTTCTACCCCGAGGTGGTCGTGGTGTTCACCGTCGCGGACGCGCACCAGCACTACCACGTGCCGGTCCTGCTCAACCCGTTCGGCTACTCCACCTACCGGGGGTCGTGACCGTGGTCGCCGCCCAGCGGATGGTCCTGGACGGCTGCACGGTGGCGACGATGGACTCATCGAGGACCGAGCACGCGGTGGGTCACGTCGTCATCGACAGGGCGCGGATCGTCGCCGTCGGGGCGGGTCGGTACGTCGACGACGGGAGTGAGGCGGTCGTCGTCGACGCCACCGGCTGTCTCGCCACCCCGGGTCTCGTCAACACCCACCACCACCTCTACCAGTGGGCCACGCGTGGTCTGGCCGTGGACGCCACGTTGTTCGGCTGGCTCACCGAGCTCTACCCCATCTGGGGCGGGATCGACGAGGACATCGTGGGCGCGGCCGCGGCGGCCGGTCTGGGCTGGCTCGCGCGCACCGGCTGTACGACGTCGATGGACCACCACTACGTCTTCCCCACCCACGGGGGTGACGTGCTCGGTGCCGAGATCGACGCGGCGCGACGGATCGGGCTGCGGTTCCTGGCCACCCGGGGCTCGATGGACCTCGGCCAGAGCCAGGGGGGCCTGCCGCCGGACCATGTGGTCGAGGGCCTCGACACGATCCTGGCCGCCACGGCGGCCGCGATCGACGAGCACCACGACGCGTCGCCCGACTCGATGCTGCGGGTCGGCGTCGCACCCTGCTCGCCCTTCTCGGTCACCGCGGACCTCCTGCGCGAGTCCGCAGCCCTGGCGCGCGACCGCGGGGTCCGCCTGCACACCCACCTGGCCGAGACGGTCGACGAGGAGCGCTACTGCGCCGCACGGTTCGGCCAGACCCCTTTGGCCTACCTGGAGTCGCTGGGCTGGGTCGGCCACGACGTCTGGCTGGCGCACGGCATCCACTTCGACGACGTGGCGATCAAGAGCCTGGCCGCATCGGGCACCGGTGTCGCCCACTGCCCGTCCTCGAACGCCCGCCTGGGCGCTGGCATCGCGCGCACCCGTGACCTGCGCGACGCCGGTGTGTCGGTCGGTCTCGGGGTGGATGGGGCGGCGTCGAACGAGGCGTCCTCGCTCGTCGAGGAGGCGCGGCACGCACTGCTCTTCGCCCGGGCGCGCGGCGGGCCCGAGGCGCTCGGCGTGCGCGACGCCCTCGAGCTCGCCACGATCGGGGGAGCCCGGGTGCTGGGCTGGGACGACCAGATCGGGTCACTGGAGGTCGGCAAGCTCGCCGACCTCGCCCTGTGGCGACTGGACGGACTGGGCCACGCGGGGGTCGTCGACCCGGTGGCAGCACTCGTGCTCGGGTCCCGACCCCCACTGGAGCTGCTCCTCGTCGGCGGCCGGCCGGTCGTCGAGCGCGACCGTCTCGTCACCGCCGACGAGGGTTTGCTTGCGGCGCAGGCGGTCTCAGCCGGTGAGCGCTTGCTGTCGCGCCACCGCAGCGCGGCCGGACATATCTGCGCCACCCGCTGAGAAGACGCCACGGCGGGGTTGACGCCCCGGCGGGCGGACGCTTACATTCTTACTAGTCGGAAAAAAGATTCCACAATACGGAAGTTTGAGGAGACCACGGTGACTGACCACGGACTGCGCTACGAGGTGAACTGCTCGATCCTGTTCACCGAGCTGCCGCTCCTGCAGCGACCCGCGGCGGCCAAGGCCGCAGGGTTCGATGCCGTGGAGTTCTGGTGGCCCTGGCCGGACCAGCCGATGCCGGGTGACCGCGACGTCGACGCCTTCGTGTCGTCGGTGCAGGACGCCGGGGTCCAGCTGGTCGGGCTCAACTTCTTCGCGGGAGACCTCGCGGGGGCGGACTGCGGAGTGCTGTCCATCCCCGACCGGGTGCAGCAGTTCCGCGACAACGTCGACGTCACGCTCGGCATCGGCGAGCGGCTCGGCGTGGGCGCCTTCAACGCCCTGTTCGGCAACCGCGTCGACGGCGCCTCGGCCCAGGAGCAGGACGAACTCGGCCGTGAGTCGATCGCCGTCGCGGCCAAGGCGGCGGAGCGGATCGGCGCCACCGTCCTCGTCGAGTCGGTCAGTGGTCCCAAGCCCTACCCGCTGCGCACCGCCGCCGACTCGCTCTCGGTGGTGGACGACGTCCGCGCTTCCGGGGCCACGAACGTGGGCTTCCTTCTCGACCTCTACCACCTGGCCGCCAACGGCGACGACCTCGACGCCGCCATCGTCACTGCGGTCGACCGCACTGCCCACGTGCAGATCGCGGATGCACCCGGTCGTGGCGAGCCCGGCTCGGGCGACCTCGACCTCCAGCGCCACCTCGGCGCCCTCGCTGCTGCCGGGTATGCCGGGTGGGTGGGCCTCGAGTACAAGCCCACCACCGCGACCACCCCAGAGAGCTTCGGCTGGCTGCCGCGCGAGCGACGCTCCGCCTGACCGCACCACGACACGCGAAYCACCCTCAAGGAGAACGCAATGAGCACCATCGCCTTCAYCGGACTCGGGATCATGGGCAGCCCCATGGCCGTCCACCTGCAGAACGCCGGGCACGACGTCGTCGGTTACAACCTGCACCCCGACAAGACCAAGCCGCTCGTGGACGCCGGTGGGACCGCGGCGTCCTCGGTGGCCGACGCCGTACGTGACGCCGAGGTCGTCGCGGTCATGGTCCCCGACAGCCCGGACGTGCAGGACGTGCTCCTCAGCGAGGACGGCGTCTTCGCCAACGCCAAGGAGGGGACGCTGGTCATCGACTTCTCGAGCATCCGCCCCGACGTGACGGTGGAGCTCGCGAAGGCGGCCAAGGACAAGGGTTTCCGCCTTCTGGACGCCCCCGTGTCCGGTGGCGAGGCCGGTGCCAGGAACGCCGCCCTGTCGATCATGGTCGGCGGTGCCGAGGCGGACTTCGAGGAGGCCAGGCCGATCCTCGACGCCGTCGGCAAGACGGTCGTCCACGTCGGCGGCAACGGCGCGGGCCAGACCGTCAAGGCCGCGAACCAGCTGATCGTCGCCGCCAACATCCAGGCGCTCGCCGAGGCGGTCGTCTTCCTCGAGGCCTACGGCGTCGACCTCGGCCCGGCCCTCGACGTCCTCGGTGGCGGACTGGCCGGCTCGAAGGTCCTCGACCAGAAGCGCACCAACATGACCACCAAGTCCTTCGAGCCCGGGTTCCGGATCGACCTGCACCACAAGGACATGGGCATCGTGACGAGTGCTGCTCGCGAAGCCGGAGTGGTGGTACCCCTCGGCGGCCTCGTCGCCCAGCTGATGGCTTCGGCTCGCGCCAACGGCGACGGCGGCCTCGACCACTCGGCCCTCTTGCGCGGCGTCCAGCGCCTCTCCGGCCAGACCCCCTGACCTCCCCCCGACCCCCTCTTCCCCATTCGATGTAAACCCGCCGGTGTTCCCCGGCGCGTTCACATCGAACCGGAACCACCCAGACCAGGAGCACCACCATGGCACGCATGACAGCGGCCCAAGCGGCCGTCGAGATCCTGAAGAAGGAAGGTGTGACCAACGTCTTCGGCCTGCCCGGAGCGGCGATCAACCCGTTCTACAAGGCGATGAAGACCAACGGCGGGCTGCACCACACGCTCGCCCGCCACGTCGAAGGCGCCTCCCACATGGCGGAGGGCTACACCCGCGCCAAGGCCGGCAACATCGGCGTCTGCGTCGGCACCAGCGGCCCCGCCGGCACCGACATGATCACGGGTCTCTACTCGGCCAGCGCCGACTCGATCCCGATCCTGTGCATCACCGGCCAGGCGCCGGTGGCCAAGCTGCACAAGGAGGACTTCCAGGCCGTCGACATCGCCTCGATCGCGGGACCGCTCACCAAGATGGCGGTCACCGTCCTCGAGGCGGCCCAGGTGCCGGGCACGTTCCAACAGGCCTTCCACCTGATGCGCTCGGGTCGCCCCGGCCCGGTCCTCATCGACCTGCCGATCGACGTCCAGATGACCGAGATCGAGTTCGACGTCGAGACGTACGCCCCGCTGTCGGTCTACAAGCCGACCGCCACGCGACCGCAGGTCGAGAAGGCCCTCGACATGCTCGCCGCCAGCGAGCGACCCCTCATCGTCGCGGGCGGCGGCATCATCAACGCGGACGCCGCGGACCTGCTGGTCCAGTTCGCCGAGCTGACCGGGGTCCCGGTCGTCCCGACGCTGATGGGCTGGGGCACGATCCCCGACGACCACGAGCTGAACGCCGGCATGGTCGGCCTCCAGACCAGCCACCGCTACGGCAACGCCACGATGCTCGAGTCCGACTTCGTCCTGGGCATCGGCAACCGGTGGGCCAACCGCCACACGGGTGACCTCGAGACCTACACCAAGGACCGCACGTTCGTGCACGTCGACATCGAGCCCACCCAGATCGGCCGCGTCTTCGCGCCCGACTTCGGCATCGTCTCCGACGCCAGGGCTGCCCTCGAGCTGTTCGTCGAGGTGGCCCGCGCTCGTCAGGACGAGGCCGCGCTCAAGGACCGCGCGGCATGGGCGCAGTCCTGCCGCGACCGCAAGGCGTCGATGTGGCGCAAGACCAACTTCGACGTCATGCCGGTCAAGCCGCAGCGCGTCTACCAGGAGATGAACAAGGCGTTCGGCAAGGACGTCCGCTACGTCTCGACGATCGGCCTGTCCCAGATCCAGGCAGCCCAGCTGCTCCATGTCTACAAGGACCGGCACTGGATCAACGCAGGGCAGGCGGGTCCGCTCGGCTGGACCGTCCCCGCTGCGCTGGGTGTCGCCACCGCCTCGCCCGGCGAGACCGTGGTCGCGCTCTCCGGCGACTACGACTTCCAGTTCATGGTCGAGGAGCTCGCCGTCGGCGCCCAGTTCAACATCCCCTACATCCACGTCCTGGTGAACAACGCCTACCTCGGCCTGATCCGCCAGAGCCAGCGTGGGTTCGACATGGACTACTGCGTCCAGCTGTCGTTCGACAACATCAACAGCCCCGAGGTCGGCGGCTACGGCGTCGACCACGTCAAGGTCGCAGAAGGGTTGGGATGCAAGGCGATTCGCGTCTTCGACCCCGAGGAGATCCTTCCAGCGCTGGAGAAGGCCAAGGGACTCGCGGCGGAGTACAGGGTCCCGGTCGTCGTCGAGGTCATCCTGGAAAGGGTCACCAACGTCTCCATGGGACTGTCGATCGCGGGCGTCACCGAGTTCGAGGAGCTGGCCGAGGACGGCCAGGATGCCCCGACCGCGCTCTTCGCCAACCTGGACTAGGTGCCGTCCATGACCCGCGTCCTGCTCGCCCCCGACAAGTTCAAGGGCACGCTCACCGCCGCGCAGGTCGCGGGTCACCTCGCGGCCGGCCTGCGGTCGGTCCTCCCCGACGTCGAGACCGTCGTGGTGCCCGTCGCCGACGGTGGCGACGGCACCCTCGCCGCAGCGGAGGCGGCCGGGTTCACCCCGGTGCCGCTGACCGCGACCGGCCCCACCGGTATGCCGTGTGCCTCCGCCTGGGTGCGGCGCGGCAGCGAGGCCGTGGTCGAGCTGGCCGAGGTCTCCGGCCTGGCCCAGCTGCCGGGCGGCCGGCTCCAGCCGTTGACCGCCACGAGCCGCGGCACGGGGGAGCTCATCGCCGCAGCGCTCGACGCCGGAGTCCGCCGCATCGTCGTCGGGATCGGTGGAAGTGCCTGCACCGACGGCGGAGCCGGGCTGCTCCAGGCGCTGGGCGCCACCATCCGCACCGCCAACGGCAGCGAGGTGGACCCCGGTGGGGCCGGGCTGCTCGACGCGACCCGGCTCGACCTGAGCAGGCTGCACCCCGGCCTGGCGGGGGCCGAGCTGGTCGTGGCCTGCGACGTCGACAACCCGCTCACCGGGAGCCGCGGCGCGGCCGCGGTCTACGGACCGCAGAAGGGCGCCGGGCCCGAGGACGTCGAGCTGCTCGACTCGGCGCTGACCCACTGGGCCGACCTCGTCGCGCGGGCAACGGGCAAGGACCAGCGACTCGCGCCAGGTGCCGGAGCCGCCGGCGGGGTCGGCTTCGGGCTGGTGGCAGTCCTCGGCGCGACCACCCGACCGGGGGCCGAGCTCGTCTTCGAGCTGACAGGCCTGCCCGACGCCGTCGCCGGAGCCGACCTCGTCGTGACCGGCGAGGGCTCGCTCGACGCCCAGACCCTGCACGGCAAGGCCCCCGCCGCCGTGGCCGCGCTGGCCCGCGACAAGGGTGTGCCCACCGTCGCCGTGGCCGGTCAGGTCACGCTCACGCCTGCCGAGCTGGGAGCGGCAGGCCTGCACGCGGCCTACGCGTTGGTCGACGAGGCCGCCACCCGGCAGGAGGCGTTGGACGCGCCAGGTCCGCTCCTGGAGCGGATCGGAGCGCGCATCGCGCGCGAGCACCTCGGAGGTGCGCGATGAGGTTCGCCCGGGTCGGTCCGCCGGGGGCCGAGCGTCCCGTGGTCGTCGCCGACGACGGCTCGCTCCTCGACCTCTCGACGGTGACGCAGGATGTCGACCCGGACTTCCTGGGCCGGCTCGACACGCTCGCCACCGCTGCGCTGCAACGCCTTCCGGGCGGCGAGGACCTGCGCTTCGGTGCGCCCTTCACGCGTCCCGGCAAGGTGGTCGGCATCGGGCTCAACTACCGGGACCACGCCGCCGAGGCGAGGGTGCCGCTGCCCTCGGAGCCCGTGGTCTTCCTCAAGGCGCCGACCTCGGTCTGCGGGCCCACCGACGACATCCGGCTGCTGCCGCAGTCGGTCACGACCGACTACGAGGTGGAGCTCGGGGTCGTCCTCGGTGCGCCCCTCACGCACGAACGCGACCATGACCGTGCGTTGAGGGCGGTCGCCGGCTACGTGCTGGCCCACGACGTCTCCGACCGGGCGCTCCAGCTCGAGCGCGGCGGCACCTGGACCAAGGGCAAGTCGGCCGACACCTTCTGTCCGGTCGGACCGTGGCTGGTCACCCCCGACGAGCTGGGCGACCCCGCCGCCGTCAGGCTGCGCCTCACGGTCAACGACCACCTCAGGCAGGACGGCTGGACCGGCGACATGCTGTTCTCCGTCGCCGAGCTGCTCTGCTACGTCAGCGGGCTCATGACCCTCGAGCCCGGCGACCTCGTCATCACGGGCACCCCCGCGGGAGTGGCGATGGGTCAGCCGGAGCCGCGGCCCTACCTGCGCCACGGCGACGTCGTGTCCGTCGACGGGGGAGTCCTCGGGAGCCACCGGAGCCGGGTTGTGGACCACGCGCGTTCCGCGACACCGGCAGCGGCGAGCTGAGGCAGGGATTACGGTCATGGCAGGTTCGGTGGACGGCTCCGGGAAGAGGTCGGGCGTGACGGCAGAGGTGGTCCTGCGGGCGAGGCGCGCCGTGGTCGGCGGCGTCGAGGTCGCGGTCGCGGTCTCCGTCGCGGACGGACGCATCGTCGCGGTCGACCCCTACGACACCGACGTGCCCGGCGCCCGCGTGGTCGAGCTGGCCGACGACGAGGTGCTGCTGCCAGGACTGGTGGACGCGCACGTCCACGTCAACGAGCCCGGCCGCACCGAGTGGGAGGGCTTCGCCAGCGCCACGAGGGCCGCCGCAGCCGGCGGGGTCACGACGATCATCGACATGCCCCTCAACTCCATCCCGCCGACGGTTTCCGTTGCGGCACTGGAGGAGAAGCAGGCCGTCGCCCGCGACCAGGCCTACGTCGACGTGGGCTTCTGGGGTGGCGCCGTGCCGGGCAACCTGCCCGACCTGCGACCGCTGCACGACGCGGGCGTGTTCGGGTTCAAGTGCTTCCTGCTGCACTCGGGCGTGGACGAGTTCCCCCACCTGTCGGCGGGCGAGCTGCGTGAGGCCCTGGCGGAGACCGCCACGTTCGACGCGTTGATGATCGTGCACGCCGAGGACGAGCAGACCATCGAGTCGTCACCCCAGCCGCACGGTCAGGGGTATGCCGGATTCCTGGGCTCACGTCCCAAGGAGGCCGAGGAGCGCGCCATCGGCGTGGTCGTCGAGGCGACCCGGGCGACCGGTGGCCGGGCGCACATCCTGCACCTGTCCGACGCCGACGCCCTGCCCCTCATCGCCGACGCCCAGGCCGAAGGGCTCCGGATCTCGGTCGAGACCTGTCCGCACTACCTCACCCTCGACGCCGAGGACATCCCGGACGGCGCGACCCAGTTCAAGTGCTGCCCGCCGATCCGCGAGCACGCCAACCGCGACCGGCTCTGGGCAGGCCTCGACTCCGGCGTCATCGCCACCATCGTCTCGGACCACTCACCCTGCACGGAGGACCTCAAGCGGTTCGACTCCGGCGACTTCGGCGAGGCCTGGGGCGGGATCGCGGGCCTGCAGCTCGGCCTGTCGGCCATCTGGACCGAGGCCCGCGACCGTGGCCACTCACTGGTGGACGTCGTGCGCTGGATGGGCGAGGGCCCGGCCGACCAGGTCGGTTTGACCGGCCGCGGCCGGATCGCCGTCGGTTCCCCGGCCGACCTCGTGGTCTTCGCCCCCGACGAGTCGTTCACGGTGGACGTCGCATCACTTCACCACAAGAACCCCGTGTCGGCGTATGCCGGCCGCAGACTCACCGGGACGGTGCGCCAGACCTGGCTGCACGGCATACCGGTCGACATCGAAGCCGCCCCGCGCGGTCGGCTCCTGAGGAGAGGACAGTCATGACGACGCCCCGCTACCCGACCAACCCCTACTACGTACCCGCCGGAGGGCTGCCGCCGCAGACCCAGCTCACCACCGACCGGGCGGTGTTCACCGAGGCGTATGCCGTACTGCCGCGGGGGACGATGACCGACATCGTCACGAGTCTCCTGCCGTTCTGGGACAGGACGCGGCTGTGGGTGATCGCCCGGCCCCTGTCCGGCTTCGCCGAGACCTTCTCGCAGTACATCGTCGAGGTGTCGCCCGGTGGTGGCTCCGACAAGCCCGAGCTCGACCCCGGCGCAGAGGGCGTGCTCTTCGTCGTGGCAGGTGGCCTGACCCTCACGCTCGGGGACGCCACGCACGAGCTGGCCGAGGGCGGCTACGCGTTCATCCCGCCGGGCCAGGACTGGACTCTGCACAACCGCACGGACGACCTCGCGACCTTCCACTGGATCCGCAAGGCCTACCAGGTCGTGGAGGGCATCGACGTACCAGAAGCCTTCGTCACCAACGAGTCCGACGTGGTCGCGGGGGAGATGCCCGGGACCGACGGGGTGTGGACCACGCAGCGGTTCGCCGACCCCACCGACGTGCGTCACGACATGCACGTCAACATCGTGAACTTCGAGCCGGGCGGGGCGATCCCGTTCCCCGAGACCCACGTCATGGAGCACGGGCTCTACGTGCTCGAGGGCAAGGCCGTCTACCTGCTCAACAACGACTGGGTCGAGGTGCAGGAGGGCGACTTCATGTGGCTCCGGGCGTTCTGTCCGCAGGCCTGCTACGCCGGTGGCCCGGGTCGATTCCGCTACCTGCTCTACAAGGACGTCAACCGGCACGCTGTCCTCAGCCGCCAGTTCGCCTAGGCGGGCATGATGGTCCGGTGACACCCGGTCGAAGGAGCCGCGGATGACCCAGCCCAGGCGGCAGTCCGGCATCGTCAGCCTGCTCACCCGCGAGGAGGCCTACGTGTCCGGGCCGCAGGTGCTGTCGGAGCTGCGTCGGGTGATCGCCTCGGGCAGAGTGCCGCCGGGGAGCCCGATCCCGCTCGACGACGTCGCCGCGTTCTTCGGTGTCAGCCTCATCCCGGTCCGTGAGGCACTCAAGACGCTGCTGGGCGAGGGCCTGCTGGAGCACCAGCCGCGGCTCGGCTACACGGTCACCGCCCTGTCGCAGGCCGAGCTCGACGAGCTCTACGTGGTGCGCGGCGCCCTGGAGGCAGCCGCCCTCGAAGCGGCGGTCCGCCAGTCGACCCGCGTGGACCACGACCGCGCGACGGCCATCCACGACGCCCTGGGACGGGCCGTGGCCGCCGACGATGCCGACGGGTTCCAGCGGGCCAGTCGCGAGTTCCACGAGGCGCTGCTCTCGCCCTGTCGGATGCCCCGGCTGCTGCACATGCTGGACATCGCCTGGAACCTCACCGAGCCGGTGCAGACGATGATGCGCACCACCGAGGAGGACCGCGCCGGGATGCGCGAGGACCACCAGCTGATGCTCGACGCCTTCGTCGCCCGTGACGCCGACGCCCTCAAGTCCGCGGCCGACGCGCACCACGAGCGACTGACTGCCTGCATCGCCCGCATCAGCGTCGACTGAGGAGCGGAAGACCGTGCTGGATATACCCGGATATACGGTTCAAAGCCTTATGCCGCAACGGATCCACTCCTAGCGTTCTCCCAAGACATCCGCGATGGCGCGGTGGACAAAGGAGTCCGGATGAGCACCACAGAGAAGCCCTTCGAGACGGAGGCGGCCGCGGCCGCTGCCGGGTTCGCGACCCACCACGGGGAGCACGACCACGGCGCCGGCGCGGGCCTGATCAAGAAGTCGTACGACCCCCGTCTGACCAACGAGGACCTTGCCCCGCTCAAGGAGCAGACCTGGTCCTGGTACAACATCTTCGCGTTCTGGATGTCGGACGTGCACAGCGTCGGTGGCTACATCACGGCCGGCAGTCTGTTCGCCCTCGGCCTGACCAGCTGGCAGGTGTTCATCTGCCTCATCGTCGGCATCACGATCGTGCTGTTCTTCTGCAACCTGGTCGCCAAGCCGAGCCAGCGCACCGGGGTCCCCTATCCAGTGATCTGTCGCTCGGTCTTCGGCGTGCTGGGAGCCAACATCCCGGCCATCATCCGCGGCCTGATCGCCGTGGCCTGGTACGGCATCCAGACCTACCTGGCGTCGGCCTCGCTCGACATCCTGCTCGTGCGGATGTGGCCGGGACTGGAGCCCTATGCCGACCTCAGCCAGCACGGGTTCCTCGGGCTCTCGACGTTGGGCTACTTCACCTTCGCGCTGCTCTGGGTTGCCCAGGCCGCGGTGTTCTGGACCGGCATGAACACGATCCGCAAGTTCATCGACTTCGCCGGGCCCGCCGTCTACGTCGTGATGATCGCGCTGTGCGTCTACCTGCTGACGAAGGCCGACTGGAACATCAACCTCAACCTGTCCGACCACGAGCTCTCCGGCACCAAGGTCTTCACGACGATGCTGGCAGCCACGGCGCTGGTCGTGTCGTACTTCTCCGGGCCGATGCTCAACTTCGGTGACTTCTCGCGCTACGGCAAGTCGTTCAAGGCCGTCCGCAAGGGCAACTTCTGGGGTCTGCCGGTCAACTTCGTCTTCTTCTCGCTGATGACCGTCCTCACCGCCGCGGCCACGCTGCCGGTCTACGGCAAGCTCATCACCGACCCGGTCGAGACCGTCGGCCACATCGACAACACCTTTGCCCTCGTCCTCGCGGCCCTCACCTTCACGACCGCGACGATCGGCATCAACATCGTGGCGAACTTCGTCTCCCCGGCCTTCGACTTCTCCAACGTCAACCCGCAGAGGATCAGCTGGCGGATGGGCGGCATGATCGCCGCGGTCGGTTCGGTCCTGCTGACCCCGTGGAACCTCTACAAGAGCCCCGAGACGATCCACTACACGCTGGACACCCTCGGCGCCTTCATCGGCCCATTGTTCGGCGTGCTGATCGCCCACTACTACGTGGTCCACAAGCAGCGGGTCTGCGTCGACGACCTGTTCACCCTCGACGAGTCCGGCGCCTACCACTACCAGCGTGGCTACAACCCGCCGGCGATCTGGGCCACCGCCATCGCGGCCGCCTGTGCCATGGCCGCGGTCTTCGTCCCCGGCATCAACCGGTTCGACGACTACTCCTGGTTCATCGGCTGCGGTATCGGGTTCGCTGCCTACGCCCTGCTGGCCCCCCGCATGGGTGTCAGCGACAGCCCGCTCGACGCGAAGACGTGCGTGAAGTGACCGTCCACCTCACCGTCATCAACCCCAACACCACGGCGTCCATGACCGCACTCATCGAGGCCGAGGCGCGACGAGTGGCCGGCCCCGACACGGTCGTCACGGCCCGCACGCCGTCGATGGGGCCGGCCTCGATCGAGAGCCACTACGACGAAGCCCTCGCCGTGCCGGGGCTGTTGCAGGTGATCCGCGAGGACCAGCAGGCGGACGCGTTCGTCCTGGCCTGCTTCGGTGACCCCGGCCTGGACGCCGCTCGGGWGGCGGCGTCCAGGCCGGTGATCGGCATCGCCGAGGCCGCAATGAAGACAGCCTCGCTCCTTGGGCGCAGCTTCTCGGTCGTCACCACGATGAGCCGCACCGTGGGTCGGGCGTGGGACCTGACCCGCACCTACGGGCTGGAGCGCCAGTGTGCCGGCGTGCACGCCTGTGACATCCCCGTTCTCGAGCTCGAGGCAGACCAGGACCGGACGTATGCCGTGATCCTCGCCTTCGCGAAGAACGCCCTCGCCGCCGACGGTTCCGACGCCATCGTCCTCGGCTGCGCCGGGATGGCAGGTCTGCCCGAGCTGCTCACCGAACAGCTCGGCGTCCCGGTCGTCGACGGAGTCGCGGCAGGAACCCTCCTGGCCGAGAGCGTCGTCCGGTTGGGGCTACGGCCCTCCACGCACGGCGAGCTCGCGCCGCCCCCGCCGAAGACCTACACGGGGGTGCTGCGGGGGTTCGCCACCATCCATTCGATGTAGACCCGCCGGGGATCCCCGGCGGGTTTACATCGAACCGTGGGATTGTCGCCCGAAACCCTTGATTCAACAGTTTGTTGAGGGCTATCGTGCTCAGGACCACGACAGGGCCGTCGTTCTGCATGGATAACCGGCGGCCCACTCCTGTCAGCAACCATGCCCGGGCAGTCGCTGCCTGGTGGATGATGGAACCCCAACGACTGGGGCGACGGGAGTTGCGCGATGGCTTCAACCACCGGCCACGAGATCACGGTCAACGGCACCCCCTGTGTGCTCGACGGCACCGACCCGAGCACCACCGCCCTCGACTGGCTGCGCGACCGTGGTCTCACCGGCGCCAAGGAGGGCTGCGCCGAGGGCGAGTGCGGGGCCTGCTCGATCATGGTGGCCCGCCCCGACGGGGCTACGGGCACCCAGTGGACTGCCATCAACGCCTGCCTCGTGCCGGTGGCGGCCCTCGACGGCCAGGAGGTCGTCACCTCCGAGGGCCTGGGTCGGCCCGACGCCCTCCACCCGGTCCAGCACGAGATGGCGGTGCGTGGCGGGTCCCAGTGCGGCTACTGCACGCCCGGCTTCATCTGCAGCATGGCGGCCGAGTACTACCGGGCCGGCCGAGGCGCCAAGGCCCCTGGCGCCGCCGCCGACCCGTCGCAGAACGGCGACCGGCCCACCCGCTCCGACCGTGAGGAGCGCGAGCACGAGGACGCCGCCCACGAACACGGGCCCAACGGGTTCGACCTGCACTCGCTCTCCGGCAACCTCTGCCGCTGCACCGGCTACCGCCCCATCCGTGACGCCGCCTACGCGCTCGGCGAGCCTGCCGCCGATGACCCGTATGCCGCGCGGCTGGCTGCCGAGCCGCCGGTCGCCGCCGCAACGCGGCTGGCTGGCGCGACGGGGACCTTCGCCCGGCCGGGCGACCTTGCCGAGGCACTGGGGCTGCTGGGCGAGCACCCGGATGCGGTGCTCGTGGCCGGGTCGACCGACTGGGGTGTCGAGGTCAACATTCGGGGCGCACGAACGCCTTTCGCCATCGGCATCGACCGGCTGCCCGAGCTGCGCACCCTCGAGATCGGCGAGGACTCGGTGGAGATCGGGGCCGCCCTGAGCCTGAGCGAGGTCGAGCGAGGGCTCGGCGGCCGGATCCCGTTGCTGCACCAGATGTTCCCGCAGTTCGCCTCCCGGCTGATCCGCAACGGCGCCACCATCGGCGGCAACCTCGGCACCGGCTCGCCGATCGGCGACACCCCGCCGGCCCTGCTGGCGCTCGAGGCCGTCGTCGTCCTGGCCGCGCCGGACGGCGAGCGCGAGGTCCCCTTGGCGGAGTACTTCACCGGGTACCGGCAGACGCTCAAGCAGCCGGGCGAGCTGATCCGGGCGGTGCGGATCCCGTTGCCGCTCAGCGAGGTCACGGCCTTCCACAAGATCGCCAAGCGTCGGTTCGACGACATCTCCAGCGTGGCCGTCGGGTTCGCCCTCGACCTGCGCGACGGCGTGGTCGTCAAGGCCCGCATCGGGCTGGGTGGGGTGGCGGCGACACCGATCCGCGCCCTCGCCACCGAGGCAGCCCTCGAGGGGCGGCCGTGGTCTCCCGACGCGGTCCGTGAGGCGGCCGAGGTGATGCGCGCCGAAGGCACGCCCATGGACGACCACCGCGCCAGCGCGGCATACAGGAGTGCGACGCTCGGCACGGCACTGCTCAAGCTGCATGCCGAGACGGCGACCCCGCAGGAGGTGGGAGCATGAGCGCCCTGTCCCAGCGCCCAGCCAATCCCGTTGTCGGGCAAGAGATTCCGCACGAGGCTGCCTCTCTGCACGTGACCGGCGAAGCCCTCTACACGGACGACCTCGCCGTTCGCACCCACGGCATCCTCCACGCGCACCCCGTCCAGGCGCCCCACGCCCACGCCCGCATCAGGCGGCTCGACACCAGCCCCGCGCTGGCTGTCCCCGGTGTGGTCCGGGTGCTCACCGCCGACGACGTGCCCGGGGTCAACGACTCCGGTGTCAAGCACGACGAACCGCTCTTCCCCTCCGAGGTCATGTTCTTCGGTCACGCCGTGTGCTGGGTGCTCGGCGAGACCCTCGAGGCCGCACGGCTGGGCTCGCTCGCGGTCGAGGTCGACTACGAACCCCTGCCCTCGCTGGTCACGGTGCACGAGGCCATCGAGGCCGAGAGCTTCCAGGGTGGGCAGCCGCACATGGAACGCGGTGACATCGAGGCGGGGTTCGAGGGTGCCGCACACGTCTTCAGCGGCGAGTTCGAGTTCGCCGGGCAGGAGCACTTCTACCTCGAGACGCACTGCTCGATCGCGCTGGTCGACGAGAACGGCCAGATCTTCATCCAGAGCAGCACGCAGCACCCCACCGAGACGCAGGACATCGTCGCCCACGTCCTGGGGCTCGCCAGCAACGCCGTCACCGTCCAGTGTCTGCGGATGGGTGGCGGCTTCGGTGGCAAGGAGATGCAACCCCACGGGTATGCCGCGATCGCTGCCCTCGGTGCGACCCTCACGGGGCGTCCGGTGCGACTGCGACTGACCCGCACCCAGGACATGACCATGTCGGGAAAGAGGCACGGGTTCCACGCCGGGTGGCGAGTCGCCTTTGACGGCAACGGAAGGCTGCGGGCCCTCGACGCGACCCTGACGTCTGACGGCGGGTGGAGCCTCGACCTCTCCGAGCCTGTCCTGGCCCGGGCGCTCTGCCACATCGACAACACCTACTGGATCCCCAACATCCGGGTGAACGGGCGGATCGCGAAGACCCACAAGACCAGCCAGACCGCTTTCAGGGGGTTCGGCGGGCCGCAGGGGATGCTCGTCATCGAGGACATCCTCGGCCGTTGCGCACCGCTGCTGGGCATCGACCCGGTCGACCTGCGTCGCCGCAACTTCTACGTCGAGGGTCAGGACACCCCCTACGGCCAGCCCGTCCGGCACCCGGAGCGGGCCGGCATCTGTTGGGACCAGGTGCTCTCCACGGGTGACGTGGCTGCCCGCAAGGCCGAGATCGCGGCATACAACGCCTCGCACGAGCACACCAAGCGCGCTCTCGCGATGACGCCCGTGAAGTTCGGCATCTCGTTCAACTTCACGTCGTTCAACCAGGCCGGTGCCCTGGTGCACGTCTACAAGGACGGCTCGGTGCTCATCACCCACGGTGGCACCGAGATGGGCCAGGGGCTGCACACCAAGATGCTCCAGGTCGCGGCCACGAGCCTCGGGGTGCCGCTGTCGATGGTGCGGCTCGCGCCGACCCGCACCGACAAGGTGCCCAACACCTCGGCCACGGCGGCGAGCTCCGGCGCAGACCTCAACGGCGGTGCCGTGAAGAACGCCTGCGAGCAGATCGTCGAACGGCTGCGCCCGCTGCGCGAGGACCCCGCCAACGCCGGGCTCAGCTGGGCCGAGCTGGTCAGCAAGGCCTACTTCAGCCGGATCCAGCTGTGGGCTGCCGGGTTCTACAAGACCGAGGGACTGCACTGGGACTCGAGCATCATGCACGGCTCGCCGTTCAAGTACTTCTCCTACGGCGTGGCTGCGTCCGAGGTCGAGGTGGACGGGTTCACCGGCGCCTACCGGTTGCGGCGGGTCGACATCGTCCACGACGTGGGCGACTCACTGTCACCGCTGGTCGACATCGGGCAGATCGAGGGTGCCTTCGTCCAGGGCGCCGGCTGGCTGACGCTCGAGGACCTGCGCTGGGACGAGTCCGACAGGGCGTCACGGGGCAGGCTGGCCACCCAGGCCGCCAGCACCTACAAGCTGCCGAGCTTCTCCGAGATGCCGGAGGTCTTCAACGTCGCACTCCTGGAGCGGGCCCACGAGGACGGCGCGGTCTACGGGTCCAAGGCCGTCGGCGAGCCGCCGCTCATGCTGGCCTTCTCGGTGCGCGAGGCACTGCGCGAGGCTGCCGCGGCGTTCGGACCAGCCGGGACGAGCGTCGACCTCGCCTCCCCGGCCACTCCGGAGGCCGTCTACTGGGCCGTCGAGGAAGCCCGCGGCGGGGCCGAGCCGCCGCACATGACGGCGATGGTCGAAGGTGCACCGGGGGTCGTCCCGGACCAGCCGAACGCCGACGCCCACCCCTTGAACCCACGGTCCGAGCGGGCCACCCAGTCCGCATCGGTGGGGACCTGACATGGAGTGGCTGGCTGCCGTGGAGCGGCTGCGGCGGGAGCGACGACCGGGTGTCCTGGTCACGCTGACGTCGGTGCGTGGGCACTCGCCGCGCGCCGCCGGAGCGAAGATGGTCGTCGCCGAGGCAGAGACCTGGGGGAGCATCGGCGGCGGCAACCTCGAGGCGACCGCGATCGACCGGGCACGGGCGATGCTCACCGGCACGCGCGGCATACCCGAGCAGTTCGAGCTGTCGCTCAGCGACAAGGCAGCCGTGGAGCACGGACAGCAGTGCTGTGGCGGCGAGGTGCAGGTGCTCCTCGAACCCCTGGCAGTGGTGCCGTCGGTGGCGATCTTCGGAGTCGGTCACGTCGGCCTCGAGCTGGCGCGCATCCTCGCGCGCCACGACGTCGAGCTGCACCTGGTCGACTCCCGGGCCGACCAGCTGGGCCAGGACCGGATCGGGGTCCTCGACGACGCAGTGGCCAGGGTGCACGTCCACCACGCGCCTGTGCCCGAACTCGTGCTGGGACAGGTGCCACGCGGCACCCACGTGCTCATCATGACCCACGACCACGCGGAGGACGCGGCACTCTGCGACGGGGCACTGCGCTGCGAGCACCTCGGCTCCGTCGGCCTGATCGGCTCCTCGGCGAAGTGGTCGCGGTTCCGCAAGACCCTTGCGGCAGAAGGACATTCGGAGGCGGATCTCGCCCGGATCCAGACGCCCATCGGGCTGCTCGAGGTCACCGGCAAGGAACCGGCGACCATCGCCGTGAGCGTGGCCGCCGACCTCGTCCGGGCCATCGAGTCCGAGACCAGCCGGGTGTCCGAGACCAGGCCGGTATCCGACGCCGATCGGGCGGGTCGATGACCCTGTTCCGGGCGACCGTCCTCGACACGCCCGTGAGCCCGTTCTCGGGTGGGACGCTGCGGTCGCACGAGGACTGCGGACTGCTCGTCGAGGGCGGCGTGATCACGGCCCGCGCCGACTTCGCGACGCTGCGCACCGCTCACCCGGACGAGGCCGTCCTGGACCTGCGCGAGGGGCTGATGCTTCCCGGGCTCGTCGACACGCACGTGCACTTCCCGCAGGTGCGGGTCATCGGCGGCCTCGGCATGCCCCTGCTCGACTGGCTCGACCAGTGTGCGCTGCCGGAGGAGATCCGGCTCTCCGAGGTCGACGTGGCCCGTGGCGTGGCAAGGGATTTCGTGACGGGGCTCGTCGATGCCGGCACGACGACCGCGCTCGTCTTCGGGTCGCACTTCGCCTCGGCCGTGGACATCATGTTCGAGGCGGCCGACCTCTGGGGCCTGAGGGTGACCACCGGTCTGGTCACCTCCGACCGGATCCTGCCCGAGCCGCTGCTCACCACACCCGAGCGGGCCTACGAGGAGTCGCGCGACCTCGCCTCACGGTGGCACGGCAAAGGACGCCTCCGGTATGCCGTGACGCCTCGCTTCTCGCTGTCGGCCAGTGACGCGATCCTGGAGTCGTGCGCCGCCACCTTCCGCGAGGTCGAGGGATCATGGTTCACCTCGCACGTCAACGAGAACTCCGCCGAGATCGCCGAGATCGCGCAGCTCTTCGACGGAGCGTCGTACGTCGACACCTACGACCGGCACGGGCTGGTCACGCCGCGCTCGGTGCTGGCCCACAACGTCCACCCCACTGACGCCGAGCTCGCCACGCTCGCTGCCCGCAACGCCTCGGTGGCGCACTGCCCGACCAGCAACTCCGCGCTGGGGAGTGGGCTGTTCCCCCTGCGGCGGCACGTCGAAGCCGGGGTGCGGGTGGCGATGGGCTCGGATGTCGGTGCCGGGACCGGCTTCTCGATGCTCAAGGAGGGCCTGCAGGGCTACTTCATGCAGCGGCTGCTCGGCGACCTGGGACTGCCCCTCACGTCCGCGCACCTGCTGTGGCTGTGCACCGTGGCCGGAGCCGATGCGCTGGGGCTGGCCGACGAGGTGGGCGACCTGTCCGTCGGCAAGCAGTTCGACGCGATCTGGTTGCTGCCCGAGGCGGGCGACCCGCTCGCCGTGGGCCTCGGCAACGCCAAGTCGGCCGATGACGCCTTGTCGAAGGTGTTCGCGCTCGGCACCACCTCGGACGTCGGCGGGGTCTGGGTCGGAGGCGACCAGATCGCCGCCGGCCGCTGGCGGATGCCCCCCAGTCGCTGACCCACTGCGCCCCTCAGCAGCAACCTTTGCTAGCAAAGGAAACTTGTTCACGGACAGGTTGCAACATGTCCGCCATCCAGCAACCTTTGCTAGCAAAGGTTGCTTGCAGGGGTTGGGGGGAGTTGCAGGGGGTGCTGGCGCTGAGTCAGCGCTGGCGTTCGACGCGCAGCACCTCGGCGTAGGCGGGCAGGGTCAGGAAGTCGGGGAACTCCGGATCGAGCGCGCACTCGACGAACAGCCGTCGCGCCGCCTCCCACGAGCCCGCACTGAAAGCCTCCTCGCCCACGGTCTCGCGCAGCCCGGCATACTCCTGCTCCACCACCTGGTCGACCAGCTCACGGGTGACGGTCTCACCGGAAGTCAGCCTCGCCCCGGAGTGCAGCCACTGCCAGATCTGGGAGCGCGAGATCTCGGCAGTCGCAGCGTCCTCCATCAGGTTGTGGATGCCGACGGCGCCGTTGCCCTCGAGCCAGGCCTGGAGGTACTGGATGCCGACGGAGACGTTGGCGCGCAGCCCTTCCATGGTCCGCTCGCCCGGCGTCGCGCCGGCATCGAGCAGGTCGTCGGCGGTGACGGAGACGTCGTCGCGCCGCTTCTCGAGCTGGTTGGGGGAGTCGCCGAGCACGCCGGTGAAGATCTCCTTGCACAGCCCGACCATGCCCGGGTGCGCCACCCAGGATCCGTCGAAGCCGGCCCTCGCCTCACGGTTCTTGTCCTCGGTCACCTTGGCGAAGGCCCGCTCGTTGACCTCGGGGTCCTTGCTCGGGATGAAGGCCGCCATCCCGCCGATCGCGAACGCGCCCCTCTTGTGGCAGGTCTGCACGAGCAGGTCGCTGTAGGCCTTCATCATCGGCGCGTTCATCGACACGTCACCGCGATCGGGCAGGGTGAACGACGGGCCGGAGTCGCGGAAGTACTTGATGATCGAGAAGAGGTAGTCCCAGCGCCCGGCGTTCAGCCCGGCCGCGTGGTCGCGCAGCTCGTAGAGGATCTCCTCCATCTCGAAGGCCGCCGGGATGGTCTCGATGAGGACCGTGGCCCGCACCGTGCCGTGGGCGACCCCGAGCCGCTCCTGGCTGAACGTGAAGACGTCGTTCCACAGCCGGGCCTCGAGGTGCGACTCCATCTTGGGCAGGTAGAAGTAGGGGCCGCTTCCGCGGGACACCAGCTCGTCGGCGTTGTGGAAGAAGTACAGGCCGAAGTCGACCAGCGCGCCGACGAGCGGCTTTCCCTCGAGGTGCAGGTGCTCTTCGTCGAAGTGCCAGCCGCGTGGCCGCGGCACGATCACCGGTATGCCGTTCGGGTCCTTGAGCTCGTAGTGCTTGCCCTCGGCGGTGGTGAGCTCGATGGTGCGGCGAACCGCGTCGTAGAGGTTGACCTGACCGCCGATGACGTTCGCCCAGTGGGGAGTGTTCGCGTCCTCGAGGTCGGCGAGCCACACCTTGGCTCCGGAGTTGAGGGCGTTGATGGCCATCTTGCGCTCGGTCGGCCCGGTGATCTCGACCCGGCGGTCTGCGAAGTCCGCCGGTGCCGGAGCCACCTGCCAGTCGCCCTCACGGACCTCGCGCGTCTCGTCGAGGAAGTCGAGGCGCCCGGTGCGGGAGACCTGGGCGCGGCGCAGGCTGCGTGCGGCCAGCAGCTCGTCGCGGCGTCCGCCGAAACGGGTCTGCAGCTCGGCGAGGAACTCCAGCGCCTCCGGGGTGAGGATCTCGTCGCTGCGCTCGACCTTGTGGGTGACATCGACGACGACGGTGGGCGTCACGGAGGGCTGGGACATGCGCATCCTCGGGAGAAGGTGGTGGTGTCGCGTGCCGCGGTGGCGGCGCACAGACTAGAATTGTTCCATGATACGAAATCTTCTTCTCATTAGGGAACCCATGGGGAGAGAAATATGAGCACCGAGCAGCCCGTAGCGGAGGCGGCGGCCACACCGAAGAGCGGCGGCGGCGTCCAGTCGCTCGAGCGTGCGTTCGCGATCCTCGAGACGATGGCCGACGCCGGGGGCGTGATCAGCCTGTCGCAGCTCGCCGCAGACGCCCAGCTGCCGCTGCCGACCATCCACCGACTCGTGCGGACGCTGGTCGACCTCGGCTACGTACGGCAGGAAGCCTCGCGCCAGTACTCGCTGGGGCCGCGGCTGATCCGGCTCGGCGAGACCACCTCCCGCATGGTCGGTCGCTGGGCAAGGCCCCACATGGAGCGGCTCGCTCACGAGCTCGGCGAGACCATCAACCTGGCCATGCTCGACGGCGACCAGGTGGTCTACGTCGGCCAGGTGATGGCCAGTCGCAACTCGATGCGGATGTTCACCGAGGTGGGGCGCAGGGTCCTCCCCCACTCCACCGGTGTGGGCAAGGCGATCATGGCGAACCTGGACCCGGCCGTCGTCAACGCCATCCTGGCCAGGACCGGCATGCCGGCCCGCACCGAGCACACGCTGACCGACCCGGCCGCCTTCGCCGCCGAGCTGGGTCGGACCCGTGAGCGCGGCTACGCACTCGACGAGGGGGAGCAGGAGATCGGCGTGCGGTGCGTCGCCGTGGCAGTGCTCGACACCCCCCAGCCGTTGGCCCTGTCCGTCTCTGGTCCGCTGCCGCGGATGACCGATGACTTCGTCGAGCGCGCCACCGGCCCGTTGCATGCGGCCGCGACCGCGATCTCCGCCGAGATGCGTGGCAGCGTCGGCTGAGGTACTCGTCACCGAACGCGTGACGACCATCGGGTGAACAGTCGACGGGAAGCGCCCCGGCTGGTCGGGATGGGCTTCGGGGGGCGGCAGGCTGGGCGCATGGCCTACGGCACGGAGTCCGGTCCGCTCGCCCTCGCCCACCGCGGGGGTGCCGCCCTCGCCCCCGAGAACACCGTCGCCGCCTTCGCCCTCTCGACGGCCCTGGGCGTGCGGTACCTCGAGACCGACGTCCGGCTGACCGCCGACGGGGAGCTGGTCTGCTTCCACGACGCGACCCTCGACCGGGTGACGGACGCCACCGGCCCGGTGGCGCGGCATACCCTCGCGTCGCTGCGGGCGGTGCGGGTGGCTGGATGCGAGCCGATCCCGACCCTGGCTGATGCGCTGGAGGCCTTCCCCGACGCCAACTTCACGGTGGACCTCAAGGACCAGGCGGCGATCGCCCCGTTGGGGAAACTGTTGCAGCACAGCGACTTTCGAGACCGGGTGTGCGTCGCTGGGGCGTGGGACGGCTGGCTCGACGTCGTGCGCGCCGAGGTGCCAGGGGTGCGGACCGCCCTGGGCTGGCGCTCCCTGACCGCCGTGGTCACCACCGCCCGTGCCGGTATGCCGCCCGCTCGGCGGTTCGCGACGGCGGAGTTCGCGCACGTGCCGCTCAAGCTCGGGCGGCTGCCGGTCTTCGTCGACCGACTCGTCGAGGGGGCGCACCGGATCGGCGTGCGGGTGGTCGTGTGGACCGTGGACGACGCGGCGACGATGGTCCGGCTGCTCGACGCCGGGGTCGACGGGATCATCACGGACCGCCCCGACCTGCTGCGCGAGGTGCTGGTGGCCCGCGACCAGTGGCTGCCCATGGGCGATTTGCGGATGCGGATCGTCCGGAACTGGCCGTAGCGTGCCGGGATGGCTATCGCACGCTTTCCCACCCTCGTCCTCGACTGCCCTGACGCCCAGGCCCTGGCGACGTTCTACGGCACCATGCTCGACTGGCCCATCAAGAACGAGGGCGACTGGTTCGAGATCCGCGCCGACTACGGGCAGTGCATCTGCTTCCAGCAGGTCGACGACTACCGGGCTCCCGTCTGGCCCGGTCAGGACGTCCCCCAGCAGATGCACCTCGACGTGGTGGTCGAGGACCTCGACACCGGTGAGGCCGAGGTGGTCGCGCTCGGGGCGACCAAGCACGACCACCAGCCGGGGACGACCTTCCGGGTCTTCCTCGACCCGGCCGGCCACCCGTTCTGCCTCTGCACCAGCTGAGCGCTGGCGGCGACACGTGGCGGCGGACGGGACTAGACGCCGCCGAAGGCGCCGTTCAGGCCCGGTGCGGTGCCGTCCCGGGTCGCCCTGGCCGCATGCCAGCTCTCGCCGTACTCGCTGTCGTCGTGCTCCGACGGTGGTTCCGGATCGACGCCGTCCCACGACGCATAGCCGCTGAACAGCCCGAAGGCCGGCTCGCTGGTGATCAGTGCCTGGGCCAGCGCCGCCAGGGCCGGCTCGGGCAGCGACCCTGTCAGCACCCCCGGGCTCCGGCGTTCGCCGAGCGTCATGAGGTGTGCCAGCGGCGCGACGTCGTGCGGGTGCAGGTGGGCACCCGCCACGAGCTCGGCCTGGACGGTGCGCAGGACCGTCTCCCGGTGGAGCGGCTCGATGGCCGACAGTGCCTCGACATGGGCAGCCTCGAGCGCATCGAGGGGCGCGGTCCGGAGCAGGTAGCGGTACTGGCGGACCGTCTGGTCCTCCGGCTCCTCAGGGAGTGGCACCTGGCTGCGCCGGCGCACGGGCTTGAGCCCCATGGGCTTCAGGATAGGACTCCGCGGTAGTCCTCGAAAGGGCCGAAGCAAGGCACGCGGTGTGCCGCGGACGTGCGTCCGCGGCATACCGCGTCGTGCTGCTGGCTGGGGTGACCGGCGCGGGGTCAGTCCTCCTTGCCGGAGCTCATGCCTTCCTTGATCAGGCCCATGACCGACGAGTCGGCCAGGGTCGTGACGTCCCCGACCTCACGGTTCTCGGCGACGTCACGGAGCAGCCGGCGCATGATCTTGCCGGAGCGGGTCTTGGGCAGCTCGGACACGACCATGATCGAGCGGGGCTTGGCGATCGGGCCGATCTCCTTGGCGACGTGGTTGCGCAGCTCCTGGACGGTCTCGTCGCCGTGGTCCTCCGACCCGCCGCGCAGGATGACGAACGCCACCACGGCCTGACCGGTCGTGTCGTCGGTGGCGCCCACGACGGCGGCCTCGGCCACCGACGGGTGCGACACCAGGGCCGACTCGATCTCGGCGGTCGACAGCCGGTGACCCGAGACGTTCATGACGTCGTCGACGCGGCCGAGCAGCCAGATGTTGCCGTTCGCGTCGTACTTCGCACCGTCGCCGGCGAAGTAGTACTCGGGGCCGAACCGCGACCAGTAGGTCTCCTTGTAGCGCTCCTCGTCGCCCCAGATGCCGCGGAGCATTCCGGGCCAGGGCTTGGTGAGGACGAGGTAACCGACCGCCTCGGGGTCGTGCAGCGGCTGGCCCTCGTCGTCGAGGATCTCGGCACTGATGCCGGGGATCGGTCGCTGGGCCGAGCCGGGCTCGAGGTCGGTGACTCCGGGCAGCGGGCTGATCATGATGCCGCCGGTCTCGGTCTGCCACCACGTGTCGACGATCGGGCACCGTCCTCCACCGATGTTCCTGCGGTACCAGAGCCAGGCCTCGGGGTTGATCGGCTCACCGACGGAGCCGAGCACGCGCAGCGATGACAGGTCGAACTTCGCCGGGATGTCGTCCCCCCACTTCATGAACGTCCGGATGGCCGTGGGCGCGGTGTAGAGGATCGAGACCTTGTACTTGTCGATGATCTCCCACCAGCGGCCCTGGTGCGGGGTGTCAGGAGTGCCCTCGTAGATCACCTGGGTCGCGCCGTTGGCCAGCGGCCCGTAGACGATGTACGAGTGGCCGGTCACCCAGCCGATGTCGGCCGTGCACCAGTAGACGTCGGTCTCCGGGTGCACGTCGTGGACGACCGAGTTCGTGTATGCCGCCTGGGTCAGGTAGCCGCCCGTCGTGTGGAAGATGCCCTTGGGCTTCCCCGTGGTCCCCGACGTGTAGAGGATGAAGAGCGGGTGCTCGCTTTCGTGGGGGACCGCCTCGTGCTGGTCGCTCGCGGAGTCGACGACGTCGTGCCACCAGACGTCGCGACCGTCGTTCCAGGCGACCTCCTCCTGGGTGCGCCGCACGACCAGGACCTTCTCGACGGTCGTCTCGCCCTCGACGGCCGCGTCGACGGCAGGCTTCAGCGGGGCCGACTTACCGCGGCGGAACTGGCCGTCGGCGGTGATGACCACCTTGGCCTCGGCGTCGGCGATCCGGGTGCGCAGCGCGTCGGCCGAGAACCCCCCGAACACCACCGAGTGCGGGGCGCCGATCCGGGCACACGCGAGCATCGCCGCCACGGCTTCGGGGATCATCGGCAGGTAGATCGCCACGCGATCGCCCTTCGAAACCCCAAGGGACTCAAGGGCATTGGCGGCCTTGGCCACGTCACGCTGCAACTCGGCATACGTGACGGTGCGGGTGTCGCCCCCCTCTCCCTCGAAGTGGATGGCGACACGGTCGCCGTTCCCGGCCTCGACGTGCCGATCGACGCAGTTGTAGGCCGCGTTGACCTCGCCTCCGACGAACCACTTGGCGAACGGCGCACCGCTCCAGTCGAGCGTCTGGTCGAAGTCCTTGGCCCACGTGAGGCGCTGCCGGGCTTGGTCGGCCCAGAAGCCCTCGAAGTCCGCGGCCGCCGCGTCGTAGAGGTCCGCCTGACCGTTGGCCTGGGCGGCGAACTCGGGGGTGGGGGACAGATCCCGACCCTCGGTCTGGCTCGTGGACAAGGTGTCGGACACGGTGGTTCCTCCTGGCGGCGTTGGCAGGCGACGTCGGCGGCTGGGCCGACGTCGCAGTCGCGGTGACACACCAAGCCAACCCGTATCCGGGCCGCGCATCAAGGGGAGTGGTCGCGTTGATCGATCGACGGACGCACGGAGCGGCAAGCGGCTAGCCTCTGGTGGCGTGAGCACCACGGGGAACTCCACTACCGACACCGGTTCCGAGACGACACCGCCCACCACGCTCGAACGCGGCAGGGAAGTGGCGCGCCGCATCTGGCCAGAGGTGGCCATGCTGCTCGCAGCGCTCCTGTGGTGGCCGGTCGGGTTCTGGGGTGTGGAGTCATGGTTCCACCTGCCGCTCGAGGCGCTCGACGGCGACGTCCTCCTGCTCGGGGCGACGGCGGCTGCGGCGTCGGTCTCGCTCCTCGTGCGCTCGGCCTGGCCGCGCTTCGTCATCGTGCTCGTCCTGAGCGGCCTCGGGTGGCTGCTGTCGGCGCCCGCCGTCGACAGCTACCCCGATGAGCGCGAGGTCCTGGCGCTCCTGCTGGCAGTGGCTGCGTTCGCCGGCATCGTGCTCGGGGTCCGCGGTCACAAGGGTCCGCTCGGTGCCGCGACGGTTCTAGCCGTCGTGGCGGGGTTGTCACCGGCCACGTGGCCGCACGGACTCCTGCTGGCGGTAGCCCTCGCCCTTCCGTTCGCGGTGGCCACCGTGCAGCGCGTCGCGCCGACACTGCTCAGCGTCGCGCGGATCCTGCTGACCTGGCTCGTTTTCGCCCTGCTGGCCAGGTCGGTCGGTTACGGCTGGGACGTGCTCCACCCGGGTCTGCAGGCAGGGTCCAAGCGGGAGGAGATCCGTCTCGTGGCCGAGGCGTCGTGGGACTTCCTCCGAACGCAGTGGTGGAACTACTCGGAGTCCCTTGTGCGGTCCACGAGCGGCTGGCTCCTCGCCGCGCTCGTGCTGGCGGTGCTCATCGCAGCGACGCGGGCGCTGCTCGGCGGTCTGCGTCGCCGGACAGCGCCCGCGGGGAACGTCCACGCCGAGCAGGGCACCCCTACCAGCGGTGCGCCACGTCGATGACGAGCCGGCTGCCAGTGGCGTCCTGGATCGTGAAGGTGCGGAACGGCAGCCGTGCCCTGACCCCGAGTCCCATCGAGGACTGACCCTCGAACGTCCCGGCCCAGGAGACCTGCCGGAACGTCGTGTAGCCGGTGACGTTGACCAGCTCGCGATCGTTGGCAGGGTTGTAGCTTGCGGCTCCGGTGTCCCTGTAGGCCGGGGCCCGGGTGACGACCAGCAGCTTGGCGCCACCGCGTAGCGGCACGACTGCACCCTGGCCCTCGGTGAAGACGTTGGACACGTACTTCACCGTGTAGCCGGGAGCCCTGCCCTTCACATCGACGACGAGCCGGTCGAAGCAGGTGTGCCGTCCCGCCCGGACATTCGTGAGGGGGCCGGGGACCATGGTGGAGGAGTTCTTGGCGAGCGAACCCCAGGTGATCCCGCAGTAGGGCGCGGCCTGTGCGGAGGTGGTGGCGGCAACGACGGGGACTGCCCCGGCCGCCAGGGCGATGACGAGCGACCGGATGGCCAGTCGCGTGGAGAGGTGCTTCGTGATGTTCATGGTGTCCTCCCTTCGGACACGCCAATGACGCAGTCGTGCGCCTCCCGGTTGACCCGGCACACCAAGTGGGAACGGTGCCGCGCCCCCTGTCCGGGGACGCGGCACCGTGGTCGCAGGTATGCCGGGTGGTCGCGCGGCCTCTAGCGCACCTAGTGCGCGACCGCCTTCTCGGCGCCGTGGCCGGTGAGGGATCGCACCTCCATCTCGGCGTACTTGGCTGCGTTGTACTCCTTGCTCGTCACGGTGCCCAGCCAGCCCAGAACGAAGGCCAGGGGGATCGAGACGATGCCGGGGTTGTCCAGCGGGAACCAGTGGAAGTCGGTGTCCTGCAGCATCGACAGCGACTTGCCCGTGACCGGGTCCACCGGCTTCCCGGAGACGACCGGGCTGAAGACGATCAGCGTCAGCGCGGTGGTGAGGCCGCCGTAGATCGACCAGAGCGCTCCTCGGGTGTTGAACCGCTTCCAGAACAGCGAGTAGAGGATCGTCGGCAGGTTCGCCGACGCCGCGATGGCGAAGGCGAGGGCGACGAGGAACGCGATGTTCTGGCCGTTGGCGAGGATGCCACCGAGGATCGCGAAGATGCCGATGACGACCGCGGTGATGCGAGCGACCCGGACCTCGTCCTCGGGGGTGGCGGTGCCCTCCTTGATGACAGAGTTGTAGATGTCGTGCGAGAGGCTGGCACTCGCCGTGATGGTCAGGCCGGCGACGACCGCGAGGATCGTCGCGAACGCCACCGCCGAGATGATCCCGAGCAGCAGCTCGCCGCCCAGCTCGAAGGCGAGCAGTGGCGCCGCCGAGTTGGCCTTGCCGGGAGCCGCCGCGATCACCTTGGGTCCGACGAGGGCAGCCGCGCCGTAGCCGAGGACCAGGGTGAACAGGTAGAAGATCCCGATCAGCCAGATCGCCCACTCGACGGACTTCCGGGCCTCCCTGGACGAGGGCACGGTGTAGAAGCGCATCAGCACGTGCGGCAGGCCGGCGGTGCCGAGCACCAGGGCCAGCGACAGCGAGATGAAGTCGATCTTGGTCAGGCCGCTCTTGCCGTACTGCAGACCTGGGTCGAGGACCTTCTTGCCACCCGACTTCTCGACGGCTTCGCCCAGCAGCGAGCTGAGGTTGAGGCCGAACCTGCTCAGCACCCAGACGAACATCACGCCCGCGCCGATGATGAGCAGCACCGCCTTGATGATCTGCACCCAGGTCGTGCCCTTCATGCCGCCGATGAGGACGTAGGCGATCATGATGATGCCGACCACCGCAATGACCACGGACTGGCCGCCCTTGTCGTCGATGCCGAGCAGGAGGGCGACGAGCCCCCCGGCTCCTGCCATCTGCGCGAGCAGGTAGAAGAAGCAGACCGCGAGGGTGGAGATCGCCGCGGCCATGCGCACCGGCCGCTGCTTGAGGCGGAACGAGAGCACGTCGGCCATCGTGTACTTCCCTGCGTTGCGCAGGAGCTCGGCCACCAGGAGCAGGGCGACGAGCCAGGCGACGAGGAAGCCGATGGAGTAGAGGAAGCCGTCGTAGCCGTTGAGGGCGATGGCCCCCGCGATGCCGAGGAAGCTCGCCGCCGACAGGTAGTCGCCGGCGATGGCGATGCCGTTCTGCCGCCCGGTGAACGCGCGGCCGCCGGCGTAGAAGTCGGCGGCGCTGCGGTTGTTCTTCGACGCCCGGATGACGATCGCGAGCGTGATGAGGACGAAGACGCCGAAGATCGTGATGTTCAGCGTCGGGCTGCCGACGTTCGTCGCGGCGGGGGCGAGGTTGGCGAGGGTGGGCGCGCTCATCGGTGGTCCTCCCCGATCGTGGTGGCGAGTGCGGCGGCGCGCGGGTCGAACTCACGGTCGGCCCAGCGCACGTAGAGGATCGTGATGGCGAAGGTCGACACGAACTGGCCGATCCCCAGGATCAGGCCCACGTTGATGTTGCCGACCACCTTGTGGCTCATGAAGACCGGCGCGTAGACCGACAGCAGGACGTAGAGGAAGTACCACGTCAGGAACAGCGCGGTCATCGGGAAGACGAACCGGCGGAACCGGGACCTGAGGTCCGCGAACTCCGCGGAGTCTTGGAGCGCGACGAACGGGTCGTGCTCCGTGCGAGCGTCGTTGCTCACGGGACACCTCCAGTGGTGGCGCGGGCTGGTCCCGCGATCGTCGCCACTGTGCCCCTGCAAGCCCCTGAGCAGCAGGTATGCCGCGTGGTCGCGCGCCGTGCGGAGGGTGCGTTCGCTGGGTGGCGCGGCAGGCTGCGCCGAACGGTCGCCGTCGAGCGCCCAGCGGCGAGGC
Source organism: Pedococcus sp. P2_E5 (assembly GCF_056403895.1). NCBI lineage: Bacteria > Bacillati > Actinomycetota > Actinomycetes > Micrococcales > Intrasporangiaceae > Pedococcus > Pedococcus sp. P2_E5. Next base: position 16,719 of record NZ_JBFUEP010000035.1, on the reverse strand, counting down.
AATCCGTTGTCGAGGGGCCACGACTGCACCTGCTGACCTCCCTCAACCTGCGATCGCGGCCTCTCGACCGAGCCGAACCTGCGATCGCGACCCTTCAACAGGTCTGGACTAGTTGCGGTCGAGGGCCAGGTCCTCGGGGGTGTGCAGCCGCACCATGGTGCGCGCGGTGTGACGGGGGATCCGGCCCGGAGTCGCGAGGGAGACGATGACCGCGGTGGCGAAGGAGATGGGGATCGTCCAGGCCGCCGGCTGCCCGAGCAGCGCCCCGGTCCACCCGGGGACGGGGCCCGCGATGATCGTGACCGCCACCGCGGCGGCAGCCAGGGTCCCACCGACGACCAGCCCGGCGGCCGCTCCCACCGTGCTGAGCCCGCGCCACCAGGACCCCAGCACCAGGAGCGGGCAGAACGTGGACGCAGCCACCGCGAACGCCAGGCTGACCATGGTCGCGAGGCCGACCGGCTCGATCAGTCTCGACGCGGCATACGGGACGATCACGGACAGGACCGTCGCCAGCCGGAAGCCCTGCGCCACGGTGAAGTCGTCACCGGTCATCCGGCCGAGCCGTCTGCGAAGCAGGTCCTGGTCGATCACGCCGGCCACCGACATGGTGAGCCCCGACGCCGTCGACAGGAACGCGGCGAAGGCACCCCCGGCCAGCACCGCCGAGAGCACCTCGCCGAGCCGGTCGGGGACGATCGCTCCGGGCAGCCGCAGGACCAGGGTGTCGGCAGCGGTGCCCAGGGGCAGCTCGGGGATGTAGACACGGCCGAGGACGCCGTACAGCGGTGGGAAGAGGTAGAAGGCGCCGAGGAGGGCGACCACGGTCAGGGTGGTGCGTCGCGCGGCCTTGCCGTCGGGGTTCGTGTAGAACCGCACGAGCACGTGCGGCAGGCCCATGGTGCCGAGGGCGAGCGCCAGCAGCAGGCTGTAGGTGGCGTAGACCGGATGACCTTGTCCTGCAAGCCCGTTCAGCGGCTCTGCCCAGGCGGTCTGCTGGGCGACTCTTGGACTGGGCGCGCCATCGCCGAGCCACGCACCGAGCAGGACGAAGGCCGGGACGGCGATGGCGGTCAGCTTGATCCAGTACTGGACCGCCTGCACGAGCGTGATCGAGCGCATCCCGCCCGCCGCCACGTTGGCCACCACGACGACGGCGACGACGAGGCCGCCGACCCAGGTGGGGGCGCCGGTGACCGTCGTGAGAGCCAGCCCCGCACCCTGGAGCTGCGGCAGGAGGTAGAGCCAGCCGATCGCCACCACGAGCACCGAGCAGAGCTTGCGGATCACGGTGCTCTCGAGCCGGGCCTCGGCGAAGTCCGGCAGCGTGTAGGCGCCCGACCGGCGCAGCGGCGCGGCGACGAGGACCAGGAGGACGACGTAGCCCACGGTGTAGCCCACGGGGAACCACAGCATGTCCAGGCCGTTGGTGTAGACCAACCCGGCGATGCCGAGAAAGCTGGCGGCGGAGAGGTACTCACCGCCGATGGCGCTGGCGTTGCGGTAGGGGGTCACGGTGCGTCCCGCGACGTAGAAGTCGCTCGTGGTCCTCGACAGTCGGAGGCCGAACGCGCCGATGGCCAGCGTCACCGTGCAGATGAGGACGATCGCCACCACGCCGTAGGCCGGGTTCACGGTGCCTCCTCTGCTCGACGCACGGCACGCATCAGCGACGCCGGACGACGTGGGAGAACTCGGCCTCGATCCGCTCGGACGCCCGCACGTAGTAGCGGGCCACGATGATCGCCACCGGGTAGACGACGAACGCGAGTACCAGCCAGGGCAGGGGGACCCGGCCGAGAGCCATCGTGCGGGTCGCCGGCACGAGCAGGAACACCAGGGGCAGGCCACCGAGACCGACGGCCCCGAACGCCAGCACCCTCAGGGCGAGCCGCAGCTGGGCGGACATCAGGCCGGCCATGTACACCTCGCCCAGCGTGCTCTGCTCGTCGATGTCGCGCGTCAGTGGTCGCAGGTCCCGACGGGTCGGTGCGTCGCGACGGGTTGAGGTGACCCGGACGCGGGCGGGCGGTGGGCCCGACACCGGACCGGGCGGTGGGCCCGACACCGGACCGGACGGCATACCCGGCGACCGGTCGCCCGGCTCGGTCACGAGGTGACGCGCGGGGTGGCCCTGAGCAGGCGGTCGCGCAGCTCGCGGGTGTGACGCCGGCTGACCTGCAGTTCGGCGTCCTCGAGGACCACGCTGCAGCGACCGTGCTCCATCCGGACCTCCCGGATGTGGGCCAACGACACGAGTGTGCTGCGGTGGATGCGCACGAATCCTGCTGCAGCCCAACGCTCTTCGAGCGTGCTGAGGGGGATGCGCACCAGGTGGGACCCGGCTTCGGTGTGCAGCCGGGCATAGTCGCCCTGGGCCTGGGCGTAGCGGATCTGGCTCCTGGTGATGAACCTGGTGACACCGGCGAGCTCGACGGGAATGGTCTCGTCCTCGGTGGCGGCCGCGTTCGCGGCTCCGGACCCTKGGTCGGCCGCCGCGACGACGCGACGCACGGCCTCGGCGAGTCGATCGGCCCGGACCGGCTTCATGACGTAGTCGGTGGCGTCGATGGCGAACGCGTCGACGGCGTGCTGGTCGTGGGCCGTGACGAAGACGACCTGTGGCCGCTCCACGAACCTCGCGATGACCCGCGCCAGCTCCATGCCGTCGAGCCCGGGCATGGAGATGTCGGAGAAGACGACGTCGATGTTGCCTCCGTCGAGCGAGCGCAGCGCGTCGGCGCCGCTCGAGGCCGTCATGACCTCGGCGATGCGGTGGTCCTGCCGCAGCAACCAGCTGAGCTCCTCGAGCGCCGGGGCCTCGTCGTCGACGACGAGCGCGCGCAGGGCTGCGCCCGCGGAGCCGACGGTGGCGTCCTGCGGGCGGCGGTGCTCCGGATCGGCGGAGGGCGCGCCAGCCATGGGGGAGAGCCTACGGCGTGGGGTGGACACCCGGGGCGTACTTGGGCACCCGGAATGTGACCTTCGTCCCGGCTCCCGGCGCGGTCTCGACGACGAGGCCGAAGTCGTCGCCGTAGACCTGCCGCAGTCGCGCGTCGACGTTGCCGAGCCCGACGTTGTCGCCCTCCGTCCCCCCGTCGAGCACGGTCCTGATCGCCTGCGGGTCCGAGCCCACCCCGTCGTCCTCGATCGTGATGACGGCCTCGGCGCCCTCGTCGCTGGCGGTGATGCTGACGTGGCCACCGCCCTCCTTGGTGGCCAGCCCGTGCCGTACGGCGTTCTCCACGAGGGGCTGGATCGCCAGATAGGGCACCGTCACCGGCAGCACCTCCGGAGCGATCAGCAAGGAGATCCGCAGCCGGTCGCCGAACCTCGCCTGCTCGAGCACGAGGTATCGCTCGACGTTGCGCAGCTCCTCGGCCAGCGTCGTGAAGGCGCCTCCCCGGCGCAGGGCGTACCGGGTGAAGTCGGCGAACTCCAGCAACAGCTCACGGGCCCGCTCCGGATCGGTCCGCACGAAGGAGGCGATGGCCGCCAGGGAGTTGTAGATGAAGTGGGGGCTGATCTGGGCGCGCAGCGCGCGGAGCTCGGCCTCCATGGTGCGGGTGCGCTGGTGGCCGAGGTCGGCGAGCTCGGCCTGCGTGGCCATCCAGCCCGCGACCTCCTCCGTCGCCCTGGCGAGGCCGGCCGAAGCGTGTGGACCGTATGCCGCGATGGCGGCGACCACGCGTTCGCCAGTCACCACCGGCGCGATCACGACCGTCCGGGCGGGGCAGTCGGGGTCCGGGCACTGGACCTGGCCGGCCCGCAGGACGATGGTTCGCCCTGTGCGGAGCACTTCCTCCGCGTGCCGGGGGGCGTCCGCGGCGTGGTGCTCGGGCGCCCCGTCCCAGGCAAGCAGCCCGCTCGCGTCGCAGATGGCCACGCCGGGTGACCCGAGGAGCTCGCGCAGGTGCTTGGCCGCCTTGGCGGTGCCCTCTGCCGTCAGGCCGTCCTGCAGGTGGCGGGCCGCCACCGATGCCGTGTGGAGCGTGGCATGGGTGGCGTGGTCGACCTCGGAGACGAACCCCTGGGAGGCGCTGCGGCCGTGACGCACCAGTCGGACCAGGGCATAGAGCAGCACCATGGCGCCCGCGACGAAGATCGCGGTGGGGATGTGGAAGCTGCCCGACACATCGCGAACTCTAGGCTGCACTCCATGGTCGACGTCCTCGCTTCGCTTCGCCCCCTGGCCGATCTGCCCGGAGTTCCCGAGAAGATCGCAGCAGCCCGGGAGGCGTGTGAGCGCTTGCGCTGGCACGAGGCGCTGCGCCGCCGCATCCCCGAGGCGGCCGCCGAGTCGCGGGTGCGGGGTGCCCAGGCCAGCGCCGCGCTCGAAGGGGCGACGGTGCCCCTCGACCTGGTGCGTGACGTCATGCGCGGCGCCGCCCAGTGGCCGCTGGAGCCCGACCCCGTCGAGCTGGTCGCCCGCGGAGCGGTGACCGCCACCGCCGAGAGCGAACACGTGCGGAGCCTGGTGGTCAGCGCCCCGCTCCAGGCCCTGGCCCGGCTGCACGTCGCCGCCGCCTCGGGCCTCCTCCCGGACGACCAGCTCGGTCGCCCCCGGATCGAGGGGGAGTCCAGCGCGGAGCTCCTCGACCTCGGGGCGGCGCCCAGTGCGAGCGAGCTGCGTGACCGGATCGACCTCCTGGTCGGTGTCATGACGGCAGGGTCGGCGGTGCCCGCCCTCGTCGTGGCGGCGCTGGCCCACGCGGAGATCGCCACCATTCGCCCCTTCGTTCGCGGCAACGGCGTCGTGGCACGAGCCGTCGAGCGGGCCCTCGTGCAGGCCAGCGGACTGGACCCCACCGGCGTCGTGGTCACCGAAGCCGGGCACGCCACCCAGGGCGGGCCGGCCTATCTCGGCGCGCTCGCGGCATACGGAACCGGCACGCCGGAGGGGCTGGGACTGTGGATCGGGCACTGCGCCGACGCGATCGTGGCGGGCGCGGCACAGGGCCAACAGATCTGCGACGCGGTGCGCGCGGGGCGGCTCACCTGACCCTCGCCTGATCCACGCGTCCGGACACGCGCGCTGCCTACGGACGGTCGAAAGTCAAGGGTTTCCTTTGCGCCGGGGCGGGGGTACACATGGAGGCAAGTCGACGGTCGTGAGGCCGACGACCACCGTGACTCCATCGGGCACCCACGCGCGGGCAGTCCACTGGTGGACCGATCGTGACGGGCTTGTCCCGGTGCGACAACTACAGAATGCACGCCTGGTAACCCGTGGCGGATCACGGTGCGATGGCACCCCGCGGCGCGGGGTGCCATCCTTCGGTTCGTGGTGGTTTGCGCGCGATGAGCGCCAATCGCGGTGGAACCACGGCAAAACTCGGCCCCGAAACGCGCCGGATCGAGTTGCGGTTGAAGGGTAAATGGTCCACCATGAAGACGTCCGCTCCCCCTTGTGGGTAGAGCGGATCGGCGCACCGGCTCCTCCCCCCCGGAGCTTGGCGCGTCGACGGCCCCGGTTGTCCCCCCGACCGGGGCCGTCCCCTTTTCATCTGCGCTGCCGACTGGTGCTGTTTCCTGGGTATGCCGTGTGGTCACCCCGCCGTGACCCCGCCGTGACCCCGCCGTGGCGGCGACGCTCGTCCACAGTTGCCGCGGGTTTGCGGGTGGGTCCACAGGACGCCGCCGCTGGGGTGCGTCCGGAGAGTGCACCGGCTCAGGCTTTCGCCCATGGACCACAGGGTGATGGGCGTGATCGGGGCGTCGGGCGGGCTGGGGGTGTCGACGCTCGCGGTGGCGCTCGCGGTGCGCGCGGGCCCGCACGTGGGTGCCACCGTGGCCATCGACGGCGCGCCCGACGGCGGTGCCCTGGATGTGACGGCCTGCCTCGAGCACCGGCCCGGCCTGCGCTGGCCCGACCTGGCCGCAGCCGAGGGCGCGCTGGACGGGGCGGCACTCTTGCGAGCCCTCCCCGCTGAGGTGACGACCAGGGTCCTGGCTGGCAGCAGGCGAGGGTTGGGCGAGGACGCCGTGGGCGATGCCGTGGCAAGCGCTGCGGTGGCTGACGCTGCGGTGGCGGCCTTGGCGCGGGTATGTGGCGTGGCCGTGGTCGACCTCGGCTGTTCCCTGCGGCTGGCGGACCGGTGCACGGACGTGGTGGTCGTGGCTGGTACGTCGGCGCGCCACCTCGCGGACGCGACGGCCCTGGCCGAGGTGGTCCACGAGCTCGGTCGCCCTGCGGTTCTGATCGTGCGGACGGGCCGGGGCGATCCGGTCAGTCCGGAGGAGGTGGCGGTCCACCTCGACCTGCCCCTCGCGGGGATCCTCCGCGATGACGCCCGGATCCCGGCCGACGCCGACCGCGGTCGCCCTCCGGGCAGTCGCTCCTCGGGCGCGCTGCCCGCCTTGGTCGACTCGCTGTTGGCGGCGGGCGCCCCGGACGCGTGGTCCGAGCAGCCGGTGGGCGTATGAGGACGGCAGGCTGATGAGCCAGGACGCGCTGATCGTCGACCGGATCCGCCGTGGGCAGGGCCCCGACTCCGCCGCGGTGACCGACGTCGCCGTGGGTAACGCTGCCCGACTCGGCGACGGGGGCGTGGAGTCTGCGCGCAGTGCGCTGGCCTCCGAGGTCCTTGGCCTGGGTCCCCTGGAAGCCTGTGTCGCCGACCCCGACGTCACGGACGTCCTCGTCAACGGTGATGGCTCGGTGTGGCTCGACCGCGGGAATGGCGGTGTGCAACGCGCCGATCTCGACCTCGAACCACCGGCAGCGCGACGGTTGGCCGTGCGGCTCGCCGGACTTGCCGGGCGACGACTCGACGAGAGCCAGGCGTGGGTGGACGGGCTGTTGCCCAACGGCATCCGGCTGCACGCCATCCTGCCGCCGTTGGTCGACGGGGGTGCCCACGTGAGCCTGCGCGTGCCCCGTGCTGCCGGGGTCGGGCTGGCGGCCCTACGGGCTCGCGGCATGTTCGACGGCGCAGTCGAGGAGCTGCTGCGCGCGCTCGTGCGGGGCCGGTGCTCGTTCGTGGTCAGCGGTGGCACCGGGTGCGGCAAGACGACCCTGCTCGCGGCCATGTTGGCCGAGGTGCCCGAGGCTGAGCGGATCGTCGTCGTGGAGGACGTCCGTGAGCTGGCCGTCGGCCACCCGCACGTGGTGCGACTGCAGGGTCGTGGACCCAACATCGAGGGCCAGGGAGCGGTCGGGCTGGTGGACCTCGTCCGGCAGGCGCTGCGGATGAGGCCTGACCGGCTCGTCGTCGGTGAGGTGCGCGGGGCCGAGGTGCGCGAGATGCTTGCGGCGCTCAACACCGGACACGAGGGTGGCTGCGGCACCCTGCACGCCAATGCGCCCGAGGACGTTCCGCGCCGCTTCGACGCACTCGGTGCGCTGGCCGCGATGCCACGCGATGCCGTGCAGACCCAGCTCTCCAGCGCCGTGCAGGCGGTGGTCCACGTCGAACGCGGTGTCGGAGGTCGTCGGGTCGCCTCACTGTCGGTGATCAGGTGGACCGGCACCGAAGCGGTCTGCGACGTCGCGCTGGACGTCGCGTCCGGCCGGCGGGGACGCGGGTGGGCCCGGCTGGCGACCCTGACCGGCGGCCGGGTGTGACCACCGCTCTGATGGTCGGCCTCCTGGTGGCCGCCGTGATCTTGTGGCCGGTCTCTGGGGGTCGACTGCCCGTGCGCCGCGTCCAGGGAGGCAGCGGCCTCGAGGGGAGCAGAGCCATCGTGGGGAGTAGCGGCGTAGGGCGATCCAGGCTCGCGCTCCCTCGGTGGCGCGGCCGGGCCCGGCGCGCCGCCTTCGATGCGGCTCTCGCCGAGTTGGTCGCCGCCATCGCGGCACCACTGCGTGCCGGGGTCGTGCCGGCGGCTGCTCTGGCTGCGGCTGAGCCGAGCTTCCGCGACGATCCCGCGCTCGCGCCCCTGCTGCGAGAGCTGGTCGAAACGACCAGGGTCGGCGCTTCGGCGGCCGAGGTGTGGTTGCGCCACGCCGAGTCGCACCGCAGCCGCGATCTGCGTTTCGTGGGGCAGGCCTGGGCTCTCAGCGAACGCACCGGCGCGCCGCTGGCCGACGCGCTCGCCTCCTGTGAGGGGGTCCTGCGGGCGCGGGGGCGCGGACGGGAGAGGCTGGCCAGCGCCGCTGCCGGCCCCCGAGCCTCGATGGCCTTGCTGTGCCTGCTCCCGGCGAGCGGTCCCTTCGTCGGCGCCGCGGTCGGGGTGGATCCTGGCGCACTGTACTTCTCGTCGCCGGCCGCGACAGGCAGTCTCGCGCTCGGGTTGGTCCTGGCCGCGGGTGCCTGGTGGTGGAGTCGGCGGATCGTCTATCGGGCGACATGACGACATGACCCTGTTCACCCTTCTCCTGATCGGGCTGGCCACGGCCCTGTGGCCGGCCCGCTCACGGCCAGGAGGGCTGAGACGGCCGGGAGGGGGTCGAGTCGGCGGGTTGACCCCCATCGCCTCGCGGCCGACGCTCGCCTCCGTGCGTGACCGGGGCCCCCGCCAACGCGACCACGCGGCAACCGACGAGGTGGCAGATGCGCTGGTCCTCATCGGTCTGGCCCTGCGGGCCGGCCTTCCCGTGGTCGAGGCCCTGCACCACGTGCGCGCCGCGTCGACCGGCCGTGTGCGCGTCGAGCTTGCGGCGGTCGTCGCAGCCCTGCGTTGGGGACGGCCTGCCCACGAGGCGTGGTCCTACGCGGGACCGGGCTGGCGGGCGGCTGCGCTGGCGACCCAAATGTCCGAACAGACGGGGGCCGCCCCGGCAGCGCTCATCGAACGCGCGGCTGAGCGGCTGCGGGACGAGCGCGAGCGCGAACGCGAACGAGCGGCGGCGCGCGCGGGGGTGCTGCTCGTGCTGCCGTTGGGGCTGGGGTTCCTGCCGGCATTCGCCTGCACCGCAGTGGTGCCCGTCGTGCTGAACCTGGGCGCCGGGATCCTGTCGGGAGGCCAGTGACCCGTCGGCCACTCGGATGCGGGGCCTGCGTGGCGGGGACTGTCCACAGGAGCAGCATCCCTCGGCCTCGCGTCCACAGACCTGAGACACGGTGTTGGCGGGGGGTGGGGACACACGCTGGACTCGGGTGGAACAGGGCATTGGCCCTATCCACAACCAAGGAGTCAGCGTGAAATGCAAACTGGTTCAACGAGTTTCGACGATTCGTCAGCAGGCCGAAGCGGGCATGACCACGGCGGAGTATGCCGTCGGCACGCTTGCCGCCTGTGCCTTTGCGGCAGTCCTGCTCGCGGTCGTCCGGTCGGGAGCGGTCAAGTCGGCCCTCGCGTCCGTGATCGCCACCGCGCTCGGGTCGGCGGGCTAGGTCGCGAGGGTGGGATGGCGACGGCCGAGCTCGCCTGCGCCATCCCTGCCCTGCTCCTGGTGTTCGTCCTGGCCTTGTCGGCGATCACCACGGTGACCGACCAGGTGCGGTGCCTTGACGCCGCGCGCGCCACGGCACGAGCCCTGGCTCGCGGAGACGACGAGGCCGCAGCTGTCGAGGTCGGTCACCGGCTCGCGCCGCGGCGGGCGACCGTCTCGGTGACGTGGTCGGACCGGGAGGTGTCGGTCGTGGTTCGGGGAGCGCCCTCCCCGGGCCTGCGATGGCTGGGTTCACGATCGGCTCCGACCGGTCGGGCGGTGGCCGCGCGCGAGGACGTCGACGGCACCACTGACCTGCCCGGGTCGGGGACCGTGCCGTGAACCGGCGTGCGTGCTGCTCACAACGAGGCAGGGAGAACGGTGGCGTGACAGTGGTGGTCGTCGCTGGAGTAGGGGTGGCTCTCGCCCTGCTCATGGGCGCAATGGCCCTGTCGAGTGCCGTCATCGCCACCCATCAGGCCCGGGCGGCGGCCGACCTCGGGGCGCTCGCGGCGGCGCAGGCGTTGCAGGCGGGTGCGGATCCACCGGCGGCCTGTGCCGCGGGGGCCTCGGTCACGGCGAAGAACGGCGCGTCGCCTCAGGGGTGCCTCGTGGCGGGCGACGGTTCAGTCACGGCCAGGGCCATGGTGACTGCGGGCTTCGCGCTGCCGGGCCTGGGGGTGGGTACCACGACGGCGACGGCCCGTGCCGGGCCGTCGCCGTGAGGGTGTTCGCGGTCGGTCGCGGTCAGTCGCGAGACGCGGGGTCGCGACCCATGATCTTGTCTGCCACCGTGCGGTGGCCCGGGTGTGACGAGTCGTCGTCCGTGGTGGGGTCGCCGTTCGAGCTCTCGTCGCCCGCCCGGTCGTCCTCCCGATCGCCGACGGTGTCGGCTGCCTGGACATCGGACCCCTGCGCGTCACGTGAGTCGCCGGCAACGGTGTCGCCGCTGTCCCGGTCGAGCACCTGGGTGGAGTCGGTGGTCGCGGGATCGGAGTGCAGGCGGGCATCGCGGTCACCATCGGCGGCGGTCCCGGTTTCGGTGCCGGTCTCGGTCTCGGTCCGGCCGTACGGCGGCGTCACGCTGTCCGTCTCGGCATCGGACGAGTGGCGGCCAGTCGTGGCGTCAACGTCGCTGTCGGTCGTCCCGGCCCCCGCGGACGTCGCAGTGGAACTCGCACCGTGCCCAGCGGCGGCAGCGCCGACACCTGCGGCGGCGCCGACCCCGGCAGCCCCAGCCGTGCCCGCACCCGCGGTTCCCGAACCTGCGGTTCCCGAACCTGCCGCGGTCGTCCGCGAGGCGAACTCCTGCTCGACCTTGCGCCGCTCGTCTGCGCGCACCCGCTCCTCGGTGGCCTTCTCGCGAGAGGCGAACTCCTCCTCGCGAGAGGCGAGCTCACTGTCGCGTTCGCGGTCACGGTCGGCCAGACGGGTCTGGAACTCCTCGTCCCTGACGCGGTCCCGCTCGGCGAGGGCGCTCTGGTGGGTCTCCTCGGCGCGGGCTCGCTCGTCGGCGCGGATGCTCTCCTCGACCTTGGCCTGGCGCTCGGCGTCCTTGGCCTCACGGATCGGACGACGCCTGCGCTTGGCGCTTCCCCGGATCATCCCCAGGCCGAGCCAGAGCAGGAGCATCGCCACGGCACCCGTTGCGAGCAGGGCCAGCGGGGTCATGCCCCAGTGGTAGCCGGATAGTTCGAGGTCCACAGGGGTGGTGAGCGAATCGGTCGCCAGGAAGAGCACGACGCCCGCAGCCAGGGCGAGCAGAACAAGGATCAGTCCGAACACGATCACGGGTCGAAACCTCCGACACATCATGGGTGCGTGGTGCACCGTCCGAAGGGTGCGGGGGCACCCTCCGCTTCGACCCTAGCCGCTGGCCTGCAGGTTTGCCCCTTTCGTCACGTCCGTTCCTTGCTGAGGGACGTGGGATGCGGCGCGCACCTCGGGGCTCGGTGCGACCCGCGGCGCGTGGGCCAGCACCGCCTCCAGCAGCGCCACGGCCCGGGCCTTGTCGAGCGGTTCGTTGCCGTTGCCGCACTTCGGCGACTGCACGCACGCTGGGCAGCCGTGCTCGCAGCGGCACGAGCGGACCGTCTCGAGAGTCGACTCGAGCCAGAGCTCGAAGGAGTCGAACGCGCGCTCGGCGAAGCCCGCACCCCCAGGGTGTCCGTCGTAGACCATGATCGTCGGCAGCCCGGTGTCGGGATGCAGGGCGGTGGACACGCCCCCGATGTCCCACCGGTCGCAGGTCGCCACGAGGGGCAGCATGCCGATCCCCGCGTGCTCGGCCGCATGGGCGGCCCCGGGGATGTCCGGCTCGCCCACACCGGCCGCCTCGAGCCACTCGACCGGCATGGTCCACCACACGGCGCGGGTGCTGAGCGTGCGTTGCGGGAGGTCGAGCGGGTGGGTCCCGATCACCTCGCCGCTGGCCAGGCGCCGCAGGAAGGACGTCACCTGGGTGTGCACCTGGACCGTCCCGAAGGACACCCGCACCGGCCCCCAGTCCACGCTGCGCTGGGCAGCGACGATGTCGAACGCGCTCACCGACTGGGCGAACGTGCTCCAGCCGGGGTCGCCCCGCACCACCGTCGCCGTCCCGTGCGCGAGGTCGAGATCCGTGACGACGTAGCTGTCGCCCTGGTGCACGTGCACCGCCCCCGTGTGCACCTGCGTGTGCGCCGACGACTCGTCGATGGTGCCCAACACCCGGCCGGTGCGCTGGTCGACGATCCCCACGACCTCGCCGGCTCCGCGCAGTGACACGTGGTCGGAGGCCCGGTCGGTGCGTGCCCAGTACCAGCCGCTGGGTCGCCGCCGCAGGATCCCGCGCGCCACCAGGGCGTCCACGAGCCCGCGTGCCTGGTCGCCGAACATCGCGAGGTCGGCTTCCCGCAGGGGCAGCTCGGCGGCCGCCGCGGCCAGATGAGGCCCGAGGACGTGCGGGTTGTCGGGGTCCAGGACGGTGGCCTCCACCGGCTGCCCGAAGACCACCTCGGGATGGTGCACGACATAGGTGTCGAGCGGGTCGTCGGCCGCGACGTAGATCGCCAGCGACCTGGTGCCGGCCCTCCCGGCGCGTCCGGCCTGCTGCCACAACGACGCCCGCGTGCCGGGCCACCCGGCGAGCAGCACGGCGTCGAGCCCACTGATGTCGATCCCCAGCTCCAGCGCGTTCGTGGCCGCCAGTCCCACGATCGCCCCCGAGCGCAGCGACCGCTCGAGCGCGCGGCGCTCCTCCGGCAGATAACCGCCCCGGTATGCCGCGACGGCGCCTCCCAGCGCGGGCTCCACCTCCATCAGGGTCCGGCGGGCGCTGGTCGCCAACGCCTCCACCCCGGCGCGGGACTTGGCGAAGGCGACCGTCTGCACCCGCCCGGACACCAGGGTCGCGAGCAGGTCGGCCGCCTCCGAGGTGGCGGACCGGCGCCCTGCACCCTCTCCGAGGAGCCCCGGTTCCCACATCGCAAAGGTCATCGCCTCACGAGGTGAGCCGTCCTCGGTGACGGGGGTGACCGGCATACCGACGAGGCGGGAGGCGTGGGCCGCGGGGTCGCGGACCGTCGCCGAGGCGAGCACGAAGGTGGGGTGGGAGCCGTAGCGCGCACAGACCCGGCGCAGCCGGCGCAGCAGCGCCGCGAGGTGGGAGCCGAACACCCCGCGGTAGGTGTGGCACTCGTCGATCACGACGTAGCGCAGCGCCCGGAGGAACGGCGCCCATCGTTCGTGCAGGGGGAGCAGGGAGTGGTGCACGAGGTCGGGGTTGGTCAGCACGAAGTGGGCGTGGTCGCGGATCCAGCGGCGCTCCTCGGTCGCGGTGTCACCGTCATAGGTCGCGGCCCGCACACCGGGCACGGCCATCGCCTGCACCCGGGCGAGCTGGTCGGCAGCGAGGGCCTTGGTGGGGGACAGGTAGAGCGCCGTCGCTCCCCGACCCGACGGCGCAAGGGCCCCCTCCACCACCGCGGACAGCACGGGCAGGAGGTAGCCGAGACTCTTGCCCGAGGCGGTGCCGGTCGCCATGACGACGTGTGACCCGTCATGGGCGAGGTCGGCGGCCTCCCGCTGGTGGGACCAGAGGGAGGTGACCCCGGCGCCGGCGCACGCGGCATACACGGTGGGGTCCACCCAGGTGGGCCACTCGGCGAGCGATGCAGCCCGCGCGGGCACCTCGTGCACGTGCAGCAACCGCTCCGCGCGCGGCCCGGACGCCAGGGTGGCCAGCACCGCCTCCGGGTCGAACGCGGCACGGCTCGTCCCCGCGGAATCGGGTGCGGTGGGACCGGAGGTGGACATTGCCGCTACCGTAATCCCGAGGGCAGACGGTGCACGCGTCTGCTCACCAGCGATGGCAACAGCGATGGCAACTGAAAGGGTGAGCGTGGACCTGTCGGTCTCCAGCAGCGAGCAGGGCGCCGTGACGATCGTCCACGTGGCGGGCGAGATCGACGTCTACACCGCTCCACTGCTCCGCGAAGTGCTCGACAAGCAGGTGGCTGCGGGTCGTACCGACCTCGTCGTCGACCTCGAGAAGGTCACGTTCATGGACTCCACGGGCCTCGGCGTGCTCGTCGGCCGGCTCAAGCTGGTCCGTGGGCAGAACGGCACGCTGCGCATCGTCAGCGCCCAGGAGCGGATCCTGAAGGTCTTCAAGATCACCGGCCTGGACAAGGTCTTCCACATCTACCCCACGGTCGACGAGGCCGCCGAGGCGTCCAACGCCTGACGACACGGCGTGTAATTCTCTGTGAGCCTGCTCACCTGGCGTCACATACGCTGTGACGTGCATTACCCTCGCCAGCAACGTCCCCTCTGTGGTGCGCCATCGCGGCGCGCCCTTGGGCGGTCCTGATTGATTCCCCATCGAGGAGGATGGAATGTCGCGCCTTGCGCCTGCCGCCACCGCTGCTGACCTGCAGCTTGACGGCACCAATCTCACCCTGGTCTTCGCCGTGCTCGCGATTGCGATCATCGCGCTGGTCATGGGTGTGTTCTTCCGCCAGCAGGTTCTGGCGGCCGACCCCGGCACCGAGAAGATGCAGGAAATCGGCGCTGCCGTGGAAGAAGGCGCCCAGGCGTACCTCGCCCGCCAGTTCAAGACCCTGAGCGTCTTCGTCGTCCTGGTCTTCGGCCTGCTGCTCCTGCTTCCCGCCGACACCGCCGAGGTTCGGTGGGGCCGGTCCGGCTTCTTCGTCGTCGGCGCGCTGTTCTCCGCGGCGATCGGCTACTTCGGCATGAGCCTGGCCGTCAAGGCCAACGTGCGCGTGGCGTCCGCCGCCCGCGACGGCAACCGTGACGGTGGCATGCGGATCGCCTTCCGCACCGGTGGCACCGTCGGCATGGCGACCGTGGGCCTTGGCCTGCTCGGTGCCTCCGTCGTCGTCCTCATCTACCAGGGTGACGCCCCCAAGGTCCTCGAGGGCTTCGGCTTCGGTGCTGCCCTGCTCGCGATGTTCATGCGTGTCGGCGGTGGCATCTTCACCAAGGCCGCCGACGTCGGCGCCGACCTCGTCGGCAAGGTCGAGGCCGGCATCCCCGAGGACGACCCGCGCAACGCCGCGACCATCGCCGACAACGTGGGCGACAACGTCGGTGACTGCGCCGGCATGGCCGCCGACCTCTTCGAGTCGTATGCCGTGATGCTGGTGGCCGCCCTCATCCTGGGTTCCGCCGCGTTCGGCACCTACGGCCTCGTGTTCCCCCTGATCGTGCCCGCCATCGGTGCGGTCACCGCCCTGATCGGCGTCTTCATCACGCGGGTCAAGCCCGGCGAGAACGCCCTGTCGGCGATCAACCGCGGTTTCTACATCTCGGCCGTCATCGCCGCCGTGCTCTCCGGTGTGGCCGCGTACGTCTACCTGCCCGACACGTTCAAGGCTCTCGGCTCCACCGACCAGACGGTCACCGCGCTCACCGGCGATCCGCGCCGCTCGGCAGTTCTCGCCGTGCTCATCGGCATCGTCCTCGCCGCGGTGATCCTCTGGCTCACCGGCTACTTCACCGGCACCGACAAGCGCCCGACCAAGGACGTCGCCCGCACGTCTCTCACGGGTGCGGCCACGGTCGTCCTGTCGGGCATCGGTGTCGGCCTCGAGTCGGCCGTCTACACCGCGGTCATCATCGGTGCCGCCGTCTACGCAGCCTTCCTGCTCGGTGGCGGGTCGGTCATCATGTCGCTGTTCCTCATCGCGCTGGCCGGCTGTGGTCTGCTGACCACGGTGGGCGTCATCGTGGCGATGGACACCTTCGGTCCGGTCTCCGACAACGCCCAGGGCATCGCCGAGATGTCGGGTGACGTCGACGGCGAGGGCGCGCAGATCCTCACCGACCTCGATGCGGTCGGCAACACCACCAAGGCGATCACCAAGGGCATCGCGATCGCGACGGCTGTCCTGGCAGCGACCGCGCTCTTCGGGTCCTACTCGGACGCCTGGAAGGGTGTCTACACCCCGATCCTGCAGGAGCTGGGCCAGCAGGCGCAGAGCGGCGCCCTGAGCCCGGGTCAGATCGCGGCGATCCAGCGTCAGATCGACACGACGTTCAACCTCGAGATCGTCACGCCCAGCACGTTGGTCGGGCTGCTGCTCGGCGCGGCCGTGGTGTTCCTCTTCTCCGGCCTCGCCATCAACGCGGTGACCCGTGCTGCCGGCGCCATCGTCTTCGAGGTGCGCCGCCAGTTCCGCGAGCACCCCGGGATCATGGACTACACCGAGAAGCCCGAGTACGGCCGCGTGGTCGACATCTGCACCAAGGACTCGCTGCGTGAGCTCGCGACGCCGGGTCTGCTGGCGGCGCTCGCCCCCGTGGCGGTCGGCTTCGGCCTCGGCATCGGCCCGCTGGCCGGCTTCCTCGCCGGCGCGATCGGCACCGGCTGCCTCATGGCGGTGTTCCTGGCCAACTCCGGTGGGTCCTGGGACAACGCGAAGAAGATCGTCGAGGACGGCACCCATGGCGGCAAGGGCAGCGACGCCCACGCCGCGACCGTCATCGGTGACACGGTCGGTGACCCCTTCAAGGACACCGCCGGCCCGGCCATCAACCCGCTCATCAAGGTCATGAACCTCGTCTCCGTGCTCATCGCCCCGGCGATCGTCACGCTGTCGATCGGCGCTGACAAGAGCAACCTCGTCCGCTACGGCATCGCGGGCATCGCGGTCGTCATCATCGTGGCCGCGGTTGCCGTCTCGAAGGCGCGCGACCTGGCCATCGGTGGGGACGGCGACGGCCAGGCCGCAGCCCGCTTCGACGCCGYGGCTCCGGACTCGGGAGAGGCCGAGACCGCACCCGGCAAGGCTGTCGACGACGCTGCCGACGCGATCGAGGAGCCGGCGAACCGCTAGCTCCGGCAGGGCATACGCACGTCTGCTGGAACGAAAGGGCCGGCTCACCCACCAGGGTGAGCC